>JACNFT010000029.1 GCA_014384505.1 Cryomorphaceae bacterium
TTTTCAATAACAACACCTAGCGAAACCATTGGGGTAGAAACAAAACCTTTTGCTAATTTTACTAAAACACCTTTACATGCCAACACTTTTGCAGCTGTTTCAGCAAAAAGCTCACCAGCAAATCGGCAATCATGCCCAATAACTACTGATGGATTTTCATTATTTTCATTCAACCAATCAGCTACAGCAATACTTACTCTTGCTACATTATCAGTAGTATATTCTTTTGCAATAATAGCTCTCCAGCCATCTGTTCCAAACTTAATTTTAGTCATTTTATTTTTTTTAATAGATTGCAAATTTATATAATTAACGCATTATTTTACGCTCATTCAATGACTTTTGATATTTGCGCGCATTTACTAGATGTTTTGCATAAGTTTTAGCAAAATTATGGTAGCCAGTAAAATCCTCTCTGGCACACATAAAAATATAATTATGTTCGCTTGCATTCAATACAGCATCTATTGCATTAATGGATGGAATACAGATAGGACCAGGAGGTAAACCCTTGTTCTTATAAGTATTGTAAGGTGATTCAACTTTTTTATCTTTATTCAATACCCTCTTAATTTTAAAATCACCTAGTGCAAAAATAAGGGTTGGATCCGATTCTAACTTCATTCGTTTTTTCAAACGATTAAGGTATACCCCTGCTATTTCAGGGCGTTCATCTCTTTTTATACTTTGTTCTTTTTCCACTATTGAAGCCAAAACTGCAACCTGATAATAATTAAGTTTTATTTCAGCTGCCTTTTTCTTTCGGCTCGAATTCCAGAAATCCGAATACTCTTTTACCATTCTGTTAACAAAACCTTCTACTGAGGTGTTCCAATAAAACTCATAAGTGTTAGGAATAAATAAACAAGCTACATTGTCAGTGTTAAGTTTTAATTTATTTAAGAATGTAGTGTCAGTAATATACTTTAAGATTGATAAAGAATCTGCTTCTATTTGACTTCCAATTTTACCCGCTAATTGTTCTTTATTTCTCAAATTATTAAAGGTGACTTTTATTGGTGTTTGCTTACCTGATCGTAACAAATTAACTAAATCATTATTATTTAATGCTCTATTAATTTTATACCTACCTGCTTTAATATTAGTATCGTATTTTTTTTGTTTTGCTAACCACTCAAAGGAATTGGAGTTTATCAATAATCCATTTTCTAAGAGTATTTTTACTACATCAGGAAATTCAGAATTACTTGGAATGTAAATGTACTTTTCGGCACTATTAGGCAAAACTATATTGAGTTGATATACTCTTAAATATAACTCATACACCATACCGCCACAACCAAGTATTGCAAGAAAAATAAATGCAGTTACAAACTTACGGAAAGATGATTTTTTCTTAAATTTTCTTCTTCTTTTCATATTATAGATTTTTTAAAATTAATCTTGCATTATGATTCGGAGCAATTTCTAAAATTTTATTGAGATATACTTTTACATCTTTCATTTTATTTTGCATTTGTGCTGAAAGAACTAAATTCTCATAAGCCAATACATAGTCAGGATCTAAAGCAATGGCTTGTTTTAAATACAATTCTGCTTTTAGGAAATTTTGCTGTAAAATGAATATATACCCTAAATTTAGGTGTATTTCTTTATGTGTAGGATTAAGTGCTAATGCAGTTTCAAAAATTAATTTAGCAGCTTTTAATTGATTGTTATCGATTAGAAAAGCCCCAAGCTTTAACTTATAATCAATTACGAACGGCATAAGCGAAACTGCATTATCATAATAACTTTTAGCATCAACTGCTAAGTTTTTTAATGCGAACACCTCAGCCATTCTACTATAAGCCAATGCCAAGTCGCTATTGTTGTATTTTAGGGAATCAATGGTGTTACTCATCACAAAATTAACCAGTCCTTTGTTATCATTCTTAAGATAGTAATATTGTATAAAAGCAGGGAAATCAATAGTTGTTTTATTTAGTAAAATAAAAGCACTATCCAAATATATTGGATTTTGCTCAAAGCTTTCAAAACGCTTTAAATAAGCCTTTGCTTTTGATAAATTAGTTGGAGTATCATTATTGATGGCAAACAAACCTAAGAAATTTCCTTTTTTGGTTTTTATAGCTGAAGGAATCGCTATTTTATGGTCAGTAATACTTACATGCTGTATGTCAGTAGAGGTTGAATTTGGCATGTGACAAGAGGTGCAATTTTGCGTTTCTTCTTCCTTGCAAACTTCATGACATTGCATGCATTTATTATCAAAATAGCTAGCGGATAAATTAGTTACACTCTTGTGCGGATTGTGGCATGTAACACAAGTCATTTCAGAAGATTTAAAACAAGCGCTTTGCTTTAATCTATCTACATGTGAGGCCATTATAAATGATTCTTCATTTTCAAACTTTGGCAAGTAAACATCCATCACCTCACTTAAATGTTGACCGGGTTTAAAATCAGTGAATTTTTTTCCTTCATTTAAAATAGCCGTACCCTGTAAATGACACCTTTGACAAACATCAAACTGCAAATCCAAAGGCAACCTTTTAGGATTTACAATTGAATAATCTATGTATTTTGAGGTATCAATAATATTCCCAGCCAACTTTTGTTTTACATGCACCTCACCGGGGCCATGGCATCTTTCACAATCTATTCCGCTAGATATAGCTTCATATTTATTAAGTGAACCCTCAACATGATTAGGATAAGCATTATGGCAACTCATACACTCCAACCCAATTTCACGAGAAAAACGCGTATTATTTCCGTTTTCAAATCCTGGGGGTAAATCAGCAATTTTATCTTGACAGTAATAGGTGTATGGCATTTGGTGTACATATCCATTAATTTCGAATAAGTGAGAATTAGTATGTTGACCACTACCTATTTTATAATTCACTTTTTTGATAAGTTGATGCGTAGTATCCTTTCCTTTTATTCGGAATTCTTTTAAATACAGGCTATCATTTTTCCAAAACGGTTGGTAGGATAAATTTTTAATAGTATCCTTAATTATTGGCATTTCAGAGTGGGATAAAGCCGAATTCTCTTTTGTTGCAAAGTGAAAGGATTTTCCCATACCAGTTTGCATATAGGAATCATAGATTTCGGCATGACAAGCTCTGCACTGCTCTTTGCCTATGTATCTTACAGTATCGTTATGATTTAAATATTCGGTATAAGTACTTACCTCCCCTCTTTTACAGGAAAACAAAAGGACAGAGACAATAAATAGTATTAAACTATTTTTCATCTCTTGAGCACAAAATTGTTTTGGCGTACCATTTCAAAACCAACAGATTGAAATAAAGCCAAACTTGCTTTATTATCCGAAAAAATTCCTGTGTGCAATTGCTTTAAATGTAATTTTTCCCAAGCATAATCAATAAGTAAAGTAAGTGACTGCTTAGCAAAACCTTTTCGCCTATATTCCTTAAGAATAACGATACCAACACCAGCGTTTTGTTTTTCAAAATTGTATTCATACAAATCAATACAACCAATTGCTTTTCCTTGCCAATCAATAACAAATCGAAACTGCTCGGCAATAGCAATATCTTGTTTAGCATGACTTATGTAATTTGCTAATTGTACTAATGAAAACGGTTCAGTAGTACCACTAACGGCCCAAAGTGATTTATCATTTTCTAATGAAAATAGAAAATCCAAATCAGTATCTTTTAAGGTCCTGAGCTTTATTTCAGCAGTCGCTAGCATGCAAATTCGCCAGCAAACACCATGCTAGCTTCTCCACTTAACCATATATTACGGTAACCGCCATTAAACTCTTCAAAGCTAACTGTCAATTCACCTCCCTTAGTTTTTACATTCATAAGTGTTTCTTCAATGCAGTTTGCATAATGCATAGCAATAGCTGTGGCAACAACACCTGTTCCACAACTTAGCGTTTCAGCTTCTACACCTCTTTCATAAGTACGCACTTGCAACTCATTAGCATCCAATACAAAGTTTACATTTATTCCTTCTTTTTTAAAAGGAGCTGAATTTCTTATTTTTCTACCTTCCTTATTTACATCCAAATTATCCAACTCATCCACCATTTCAATATAATGAGGTGAGCCAGTATTCAAAACTAATCCATCACCTACGCCTTCAATTTTTTTAACATCTTGCATTTGTAGATAAATACCATCATCCATTAACCTGCCTTTATGTTCGCCATCTATTGCCATAAAAGTAGTTTCATCTTCAATCATTTCTAACATTTGAGCAAAGGCGATAATACATCTTCCACCATTTCCACACATGCTGGATTGCTTACCGTCAGCATTAAAATAAATCATCTCAAAATCAAGAGTATCATGCTCACGCAATAGAATTAAACCATCAGCACCAATTCCCATTCTTCTTTCACAGAGTGCAGCAATCAAATCATTATCACTTAGGTCAAATTCCTTTTCTCTATCATCAATCATTATGAAATCATTTCCTGTACCTTGATATTTGTAAAATTCTATAATCATGTGGTAAAAGTAGAAAATAGTTGTTGGTTATTAGTTGTTAGTTGTTAGTTTTTAATAATCAAGGATAGGCAACAGACAATAACATTGGCTTGGACGTTAATTTTAACAGTTCCTTTAGGCTCATTTATTTATAAAACCTATTTTTGCAGCTCTTTTATAACTAAAAATAAAGCGTATGTCAGTATCTTATGAATCACAATTGAATGATTGGGTAAATAAAGAAAAATTAGGAGTAGATTTATTAAACTCTGTAGGCACTTTAATGTATGATAAAGGAATTGAATTAATCCTTTTTAGAAATCAATTGTTAGAAATTGGGGTTTCGGAATTGATGAATTCTATTTCGTACGCTAACAATGTAGTAAACAGAAAAGTAAATATTGAAACTGCTGCTGCATTAGCTAAGGAAATGTTAAACCTTGACTTAGCTCCTTCAAAATTGGATATTGGCCTACTAAGTGCTGAATATTTTGAGCAAGGTGCAACTGATGTTAATGCTTTTTTAACTGAAAAATTAGCTAACTTTATTGGTGCCGACAAGGACAAAATTAAACCAAAAGATGTTATCCTTTATGGATTTGGTAGAATTGGGAGACTTGCAGCCAGAGAGCTTATAAAACAAGCTGGAAAAGGACAACAATTAAGATTAAAAGCTATAGTTGTAAGGCGATTAACTGATGCTCAAATTATTAAAAGAGCTGATTTGTTAAGAAACGATTCTGTTCATGGTGCTTTTAAAGGAGTTGTTGATGTGGATTTGGCTAACCAAGCAATTGTAGTAAACGGACAAGTAATTAAATTTATTGATGGAGGAAACCCTGAAGATATTGACTATACTATACATGGAATTAACAATGCTTTATTAATTGATAATACTGGAGCATTTACCGACAAAGAAGCTTTGTCGAGACACTTACAATCCAAAGGAGTAAACAAAGTATTATTAACCGCTCCTGGAAAAGGAATTCCAAATATTGTTTACGGAATTAACTCTCAAGAAATTGATGTTGATGCAACTGATATTTTTTCAGCAGCATCCTGTACAACAAACTGTATTGCTCCTATTTTGCATGTAGTTGAAAACAAATATGGCGTAAACAAAGGACATTTGGAAACTGTGCATTCTTATACCAATGACCAAAACTTATTGGACAACATGCACAACAAACCAAGAAGAGGAAGGTCGGCAGCTATTAACATGGTAATCACATCAACAGGAGCAGGTAATGCGGTTACTAAGGTAATCCCATCATTAGAAGGAAAGCTTTCGGCAAATGCTGTTCGTGTACCTACCCCAAATGTTTCATTAGCAATATTAAAACTGAACTTAAAGAAAGCAACTTCATTAGCCGATATTAATGAAACAATGAGAGAGGCAGCTTTAAAAGGAAATTTGGTAAACCAAATTAACTATCAGATTGACCCTGAATTAGTATCAACTGATATTATTGGAAACAACTGCTGCTCGGTATTTGACAGTAAAGCAACTATTGTTACTGAGGGTGGTGAGGATATAGTACTTTATGTTTGGTATGATAATGAGTTTGGTTACACAAAACAAGTTATCCGTTTAGCAAAACTTATTGCTAAAGTAAGAAGGTTAACTTATTATTAATAGTTACTGAAATTGAAGTTAAAGGAAAATTATTTTCTTTGGTATAAGTTACTAAATTCATCTTTTACAGGTTTATCAATTGGTATATTATTTACGATTTACCAACCCCTTACTGACCCTTCTATTTACTCTTTAGGTGGTATTGTATTAGCTGCAGGAATGTTGGTTATTGCTAAGTTTTACGACAGATTACTAAATATCCGTAGGTTTTTTCAAATTTCAATGGGAGTTGAAATTGTAATGCTGATTACTTTATTGTTATTTATGGTTTTGCAATATACATTCACCTCTGCCATTTTGGTTTACATGGGCTATCAGTTTACTTTTATTTTTGGTGGTTATTTGGTTAGGGCCGAAACGCTAGTTGCAAAGGATAAAGAATTATTAGGTAAAATTGATATCAATAAACAATTGGGCTATTTGCTTGGATTGGGCCTTTCCTTTTTGTTTTACAAAGCACTGGAATATGGCTTTGAACTTACTGATGCTAAAATACAAATTAATATCCTGCATTATTTCTTGGTTGCACTGCAGACAATAATTATTTTAGTATTGGCGAATTCTTTTAGCTGGAAATAAAAAAATAAAGCAAATACTCCGCTTTCTAAAACCTAATTACTAATAAGCAATCAATAGCATTACATCTCATCAAAATCAATCACTACATTGGCTGATACTGGTCTAGCTTGACAACCTAAGACATAACCTTGCGCAACTTCATCTTCCGATAAAGAATAATTAGCATCCATAGTAACACTACCTTCCATTACCTTAGCCCTACAAGTACAACATACCGCTCCTTTACACGAAAAAGGTACATCAGCACCTTGTTCCATTGCAGCATCTAGTATTGTTTGACCTTTATTGGAAAGCGTAAATTCAAAATCTTCTCCGTCAACACTTACCCGTACATTTGAAATAATTTCGTCAGAATCATTATCAGCAACATCCGTTTTCTCAACAGTTGTAAATCGCTCAAAATTTATTTTTTTCTGGTTGATATTATTCAGTAGCAATAATTCATTAGCATTATCAATCAACTCCCCAGGACCACAAACAAAATAAGCATCAGCAGTTTTTAAAGGCATGAAAGTATTCAGTAATTGCTGAATCGTATTCTTGTCCAACCTTCCGTTTATAGTACCTGCAATTCTTTCTCTTGAAAACGCCCAATGAATTTTTAATCGCTCAGGATTTTCCTCTTGAAGCTGCTTTATCTCATCAGAGAACATTGAAGAATCTTGTGTTTTATTTCCGTAGATAAGCGTGAATTTCGCATCACTGGGTTTTGCTAATTCTGTTTTTAACATAGCAATAATTGGAGTAACCCCACTACCTGCACAAATCCCTACAATATGTTTGTTATCCCCTTTAATTACAAAGTTTCCTGATGGAGGCATAACTTGCAAAACATCTCCCTCCTTAACACTTTCTGTCAAAAAAGTAGACATCCTCCCATCTTCTACCTTTTTCACTCCAATGGTTACCCCTTCAGCATTCATGCTACAAATAGAATAAGCTCTCCTTACTTCTTCTCCATTTATATCCTGCTTTATAGTAATATATTGTCCTGCTTCAAACTGAAATAAGGCATTATTACTTACATCAAAACTAATAGCAACTGCATCAGCAGTAAGCCTAGTAATACTTGTAATTGTTAAAGGGTGAAACTTATTCATAATCATAAAATTTCTGCAAAAATATCATTTTAGATAAAAACGATTAGCATATTATGACAAATATCATATATAGGAAAACATAAATTCATAAATTTGCACAACAAAATATTTACTATGAACGAAATTAAATTTCAAGAGCGCATAGATGCCGAGAAGAAGATTGAACCTAAGGACTGGATGCCGGATGCTTATCGTAAGCACTTAATTCGTCAAATTTCCCAACATGCCCATTCAGAAATTATTGGAATGCAACCTGAAGGAAATTGGATTACTAGAGCCCCATCACTTAGAGCAAAAATGATATTATTAGCCAAAGTACAGGATGAAGCAGGACATGGTTTGTATTTATATTCCGCTTGTGAAACTTTAGGTATTTCTCGTGAAGAATTAGTACAACAACTCCATGATGGAAAAGCAAAGTACTCGTCAATATTTAATTATCCTACTTTAAGTTGGGCGGATATGGGTGCTGTTGGCTGGTTAGTTGATGGTGCTGCAATTGTAAATCAAGTTTCATTGCAAAGAACTTCTTACGGTCCTTACTCCAGAGGAATGGTTAAAATTTGTAAAGAAGAAAGTTTCCACCAACGCCAAGGGTATGAAATAATGGCAGAAATGGCAAAAGGAACACTTGAACAAAAAGCTATGGCACAGGATGCATTAAATCGTTTTTGGTGGCCTTCAATTATGATGTTTGGCCCACAAGATTCTGATTCTCCAAGAACAGGAAATGCTATGAAATGGAAGATAAAAAGACAAACCAATGACGATTTACGTCAAGATTTTATTAATAAAACAGTTGGGCAAGCTGAACTGATTGGGCTTACCATTCCTGACCCTGATTTAAAATGGAATGCCGAAAGAGGGCATTATGATTTTGGAGAAATGGATTGGGATGAATTCTGGAGTGTAGTAAATGGAAATGGACCTTGTAACAAACAAAGGTTAGCCCATCATAAAAAAGCACATGATGAAGGACAATGGGTGCGTGATGCTGCAAAAGCTTACGCAAAAAAACAAGAATTAGTAGCAAATTAAATAGAGAATTATGGCAGAAAACGCAACAGTTTGGGAAGTATTTATTCAAAGTAAAAATGGCTTAGCACACAAGCATGCAGGAAATGTACATGCTGACGATAAAGTTATGGCTTTGGAAAATGCAAGAGAATTATACACAAGAAGAAATGAAGGCTCGTGTATTTGGGTTGTAAAATCAGAATATATTATCTCGTCAGAAACAGAAGATAGTGAAGCATTTTTCGATCCTTCTAATGACAAAATGTACCGCCATCCTACTTTTTACACTATGCCTGAGGGCTCAAAACACATTTAATGATGAGTAGTTTATTTACATATACGCTAAGAATAGCAGATAGCTCACTTATTTTAGGACAAAGAATGTCAGAATGGTGTTCAAAAGGCCCAACCTTAGAGGAAGACATTGCAATGTCAAACATTTCATTGGATATGTTTGGGCAAGCAAACGGTTTCTATCAATATGCAGCCCAATTGGATGGCTTGAAATCAGCTGATGAATTAGCGTTTAGAAGAAATGAAAGAGAGTTTTTTAATCATCAATTAGTGGAACAAGAAAACGGTAATTTCGGGAACACAATTGTGAGGAACTTTTTGCATGATACCTTTAACTTTTTATTTTATACTCAGCTAGCTAATAGTAAAGATGAAACTCTTTCAGCATTGGCTCATAAATCCTTAAAAGAGGTGAAATATCATTTGCGACACTCTAGCAATTGGCTAGTTCGTTTAGGAGACGGAACAAAAGAAAGTAATGCTAAAACTCAAGTTGCATTAAATGAATTATGGATGTATACTGATGAAATTTTTGAGATGGATACTTTGGATACAGAATTATTCAATAAGGGAATTGCAGTTGACAATTCAGCATTAAAATCAGACTGGGATGCAATGATTAACAACACCCTTGCAAAAGCAAAATTAATTCGTCCTGAAGATGAATATATGGCAACAGGAGGTAAAAAAGGATTGCATACAGAGTACTTAGGATTTATTTTATCTGAGATGCAGTATTTACAGAGAGCATATCCTAATGCAAAGTGGTAACACAAAATTTGTTTGGGAACTTCTAAATACAGTTCCTGACCCTGAAATTCCTGTAATTTCAGTTGTAGAGCTAGGCGTTATTCGTGAAGTAAAATTTGAAAATAACTCCTATACGATTTCTATTACTCCTACTTATTCGGGCTGCCCTGCTGTTAAAACATTTATGGACGACATAAAAAGTTGTTTACTAGAAAATAGCATTGATAATTTTGAGTTAAAAATAGTTTATGCCCCAGCATGGACTACAAAATGGATGACTGATGAAACCAAAGAAAAACTCAGAAAGTACGGAATAGCTCCGCCTTCAAATATTGTTATTTGTCCACAATGTAATTCAAAAAACACTACACTAATTAGTGAATTTGGGGCAACTGCCTGTAAGTCATTATTTAAGTGCATTGACTGCTTGGAACCCTTTGAATTTTTCAAGTGTATCTAACACTCGTTTAAACCCCATATTTTTCTTATTTTAGCGGCTTAAATCTATATTTAAGCATGATACAATACGAATTAATTGAAGGAGTAGGTAAAATTACCTTAAACCGACCAGAAAAATATCACTCTTTCGTAAGAGAGATGGCTTTACAATTACAAGAAGTACTAGTCAATTGCAAAGAAGATAAAGCAGTAAGAGCTATCCTAATTACAGCAACAGGAAAAGCCTTTTGTGCTGGACAGGATTTAGGTGAGGCTACTGATCCTAACGGACCAAAACTTACACAAATAGTTCAGGAACACTATAACCCAATTATTAGGAAAATTCGAAATATTGAAAAGCCAGTTGTAGCGGCCGTTAATGGTGTGGCAGCAGGAGCAGGAGCAAGTATAGCCTTAGCGTGTGATATTGTTGTAGCTTGCGAAAGCGCATCATTCATACAGGCATTTAGCAAGATAGGTTTGATCCCTGATAGTGGAGGAACTTACTTTTTACCAAGATTAGTTGGGATACAAAAAGCAGCTGCTTTAATGATGACTGCCGAACCTGTTTCTGCAAAAGATGCTGTAGATATGGGGATGATTTACAAAGCATTTTCAGATGATAGTTTTGAACAGGAAAGTTGGAAATTAGTTAGTAAATTAGCGGCAATGCCAACCAAAGGGTTAGGACTTACAAAGCGATTATTGAATGCATCATATAACAATGATTTGGAACAACAACTTACTATGGAAGATAAGTACCAAACAATTGCAGGGAATTCATACGATTTCAAAGAAGGAGTAGAAGCATTTTTAGAGAAAAGAAAACCAACCTTTAAAGGCGAATAAATGATGAAAGTAAGTGTAATTGGAGCAGGAACTATGGGAGCAGGAATTGCTCAGATTGCCGCTACAAATGGTCATAAAGTTTGCCTTTATGATTCTTTTGATGGAGCAATAGAAACGGCTGAAACCAAACTAAAAAAAATACTTAACAGACTAGTTGAAAAAGAAAGAATTACTCAACAAGATAATGAAGCTATTCTTGGAAGGATTAATTTCACAAAAGATATAAAAGATGTCTCAGGAAGTGGATTAGTTATTGAAGCTATAATTGAAAATCTTGAAATTAAACAAAAGGTATTTACTGAAATTGAGAGTCTAGTGGATGAGAACTGTATTATTGCTTCCAATACCTCTTCCCTATCAATAGCCTCTATTGCTGCAGCTTGTGAAAAGGCAGAAAGAGTAGTTGGAATTCATTTTTTTAACCCAGCACCATTGATGCCTCTAGTTGAAATTATTCCTTCAGTACAAACTTCAGAAAGTACTTTGACTAAAGCAAAAGCAATCATTAATTCTTGGAAGAAAATAACGGTTATAGCAAAAGATACTCCAGGGTTTATTGTAAATCGTGTGGCTCGTCCTTTTTATGGTGAAGCACTTAGGATTTATGAAGAAGGAGTAGCTGATTTTGCTACTATCGATTGGGCAATGCGTGAAATTGGAGGGTTCCGTATGGGGCCTTTTCAACTGATGGATTATATAGGAAACGACATTAACTATACAGTTACAGAAACTGTATTTACTGCCTTCTATTTTGACCCTAGATATAAGCCTTCTTTCACTCAGAAAAGAATGATGGAAGCAGGATACTTAGGCAGAAAGTCAGGAAGAGGATATTATGACTATTCAGCTGATACGCCAAATGCAAATGAGGATAGAGAACTAGGAAAAAAGATTTTATGGAGGATTTTGGCTATGCTGATTAATGAAGCAGCTGATGCGCTTTTCCTAAATATTGCGACAAAAGAGGATATTGATTTATCCATGACTAAAGGCGTAAATTACCCTAAAGGATTACTTGCTTGGGCTGATGAAATAGGAATCAAAAATGTACTGAGTCAACTGGAAGATTTACAAGCAGAATATGGAGAGGATAGATACCGACCTTCCCCTTTACTAAAACAAATGGTACGAGAAAATAAAACTTTTTACTAAAATGAATTTAGCAAAAAAAGTAGTAAATAAAATGATAAGCGGAGATGCTTTTAGCCAGTGGCTAGGCATTGAGGTTTTGGAAATTGCTACTGGTTTTTGTAAATTGCAACTAAAAGTAAGAGAGGAAATGACAAATGGATTTGATATTGCTCATGGAGGTATTGCTTATTCCCTAGCAGATAGTTGTTTGGCCTTTGCTGCAAATGCGGATGGAATACAGGCCGTATCTATTGAAACTTCTATTTCGCATACTAAAAAAGTAGTAAGTGGAGATATACTTACTGCTACTAGTAAAGAAATTAATAAAAGCAGTAAAACCGCATTATATTACATAACAATTACTAACCAAAATAAGCTAGAAATTGCTCATTTTAAAGGCACAGTTTTTCGTACTGAAAAAGAGTGGTTTCCTAAAAAATAGAATTATGAAATACAAAGTATTCACGAATACGATTAAGAAAATAAACAATATGAGTAAAAAAACTATCCTAATCTTATTATGCCTAACCTTTATTTTATCAGCTTGTAGTACTAGCCGTAAGTGTGATGGTGGAAAAAAGATTAAAACAGAAATGTGGTAAAACCACAAACTAAAAATAAATTATGACCTATATAATTGATGCAATAAGAACTCCAATCGGAAATTTTGGAGGTACGCTTAAGGAAGTAAGAACTGATGATTTAGGAGCAATTACAATCAGAGAATTGGTAAAAAGAACAGGAATTGATGCTAGTAAAATTGATGATGTAATTTTAGGATGTGCTAATCAAGCTGGAGAGGACAACAGAAATGTAGCCCGAATGTCCTTACTCTTAGCAGGATTACCATTCACAGTTCCAGGGGAAACAGTCAATAGATTATGTGCTTCTGGGATGTCATCCGTAATTCATGCGCATAGAGCTATTGCAGCTGGAGATGGAGATTTATTTATTGCTGGTGGAGTAGAAAATATGACAAGAGGACCTTGGGTAATTTCAAAAGTTTCTAAGCCTTTTGGTAGAGATGCTCAAATGCATGATTCTTCTTTTGGTTGGCGTTTTGTCAATAAAAAAATGAAGGAACTCTATGGAGTTGATGGAATGGGAAATACTGCAGAAAATCTAGCTGAAAAATACAATATCTCCCGTGAGGACCAAGATCTATTTGCCTACAATTCCCAAATGAAAGCGGCAAGAGCTCAGCAGGAAGGAAGGTTTGATGAAGAAATAGTAGCAGTAGAAATCCCACAAAGAAAAAAAGACCCAATCATTTTTAGTAAAGATGAATTCATAAAAACAAATACAACTACTGAGATATTAGGAAAACTAAGAGCTGCCTTCAAAAAAGAAGGAGGAACAGTTACTGCAGGAAATGCTTCAGGCCTTAATGATGGATCAGCTGCAATGCTTTTATCATCAGAAAAAGGAATGAAAGAAAATAACCTCACTCCCATTGCTAAAATTGTAAGTTCTGCAGTTGTAGGTGTTGAGCCAAGAATCATGGGAATTGGACCTGTCATGGCATCCAATAAAGCCCTTGAAAAAGCAGGATTAACATTGGAAGATATGGATATTATTGAACTCAATGAAGCATTTTCAGCTCAAGCTTTAGCTTGTATCCGTGAGTGGGGACTAGAAGATAATGACCCAAGAATAAACCCAAATGGTGGAGCAATTGCATTAGGACATCCACTTGGGGTAAGTGGAACAAGAATTTTACAAACTGCTGCTATTGAACTTAAAAAACAAAATAAGCGATATGCCTTAGTTACTATGTGTATTGGCGTTGGGCAAGGATATGCTACAATAATTGAAAGAGTATAAAATGACATTAAAAGAATTTAAAAGCAGTTTAGAAAACAGAAAAGAATTATCTTTTATAATTGAAAATGGAATAAAAATTCCAGCCTATTTTCATATTACTGAAATGGGAGTAAAAACCAAACACTTTATGGATTGTGGCGGAGTAATGAGAAAAGATTCTAAAATAACTTTTCAATTATGGACTTCAGAGGACTATGATCATAGATTATCAAGTTATAAATTATCTGGAATAATTAAAAAAGCAGAAACATTAATTAAAGAAGATTTAGTTAATTTAGAAATTGAGATGGAATACCAAGATTATACAATTGGAATTTATTCTGTTAATTTAATAGATGATAAATATATATTAGAACCAACTTTAACTGATTGTTTAGCAAAAGAAGCTTGTGGTATTGATGAAACTAAACAAGAAATAGAAACAAGTGAATGTTGCACAAGTGATGGTTGTTGTTAAAAATTTAAAAAACTATTAATGATTTACGAATTTAACGGATATAAACCAGTAATACATAAAAGTTCCTTTGTACATAAAGAGGCAACTATTATTGGCAATGTAATTATCGGAAAAAATGTATATATCGGACCTGGAGCAAGTTTAAGAGGTGATTGGGGGCAAATTACCATTGAAGATGGTTGCAATGTTCAGGATAATTGTATTATTCATATTTTTCCTGGTAAAGATGTTGTTTTACAAGAGAATGCACACATTGGTCATGGAGCAATAATACATGGTGCTAATATTGGGAAAAACACTTTGGTAGGTATGAATGCAGTAGTAATGGATGATGCAAATATAGGAGATGAATGTATAGTTGGGGCTCTTTGTTTTGTAAAAGGAGAAATGCAAATCCCTAACCGTAAAATTGTTGTGGGTAACCCTGCAATTGTTAAAGGTGATGTTTCTGATAATATGATAAACTGGAAAAGTAAAGGAACAGAACTCTATCAAGAATTACCTGAAGAATGCAAAACTTTAATGAAAGAATGCAACCCTTTATCTGAAATTGAAAAAAATAGAAAAGAAAAACAAAAAATAACTTTTAATACTTGGAAAAATACAAAATGATGAAAAAACTACTACTTATATTAATTGCTTTACCTATGATTGGGTTTGGGCAAAATTGGGAAAGATATTATGCAGATGGAATGGATTCTACAACGATAGGTTACATGCATAATAATTCTTCTGTTCAGCAAACCACTGATGGCGGATATATCGCTTGTGGAGCTATCTTAGTACTTCCAGGAACAAATTGGACATCAGATGTTTTATTAATAAAAACTACGCCTCAAGGAGATACCATTTGGCAGAAAAAATTTAATAATTATCTAGATTCTCGCGATAATGCATATGATGTAAAACAAACATCAGATGGAGGATATATTATTTGTGGTTCTACTAGAATTGATACGGCCAGTTTTCCTAGAGAGGATATTTATCTTATAAAAACGGATGCAAATGGTGATCTTTTATGGAGTCGAACAATAGCAGACACATTAAATTCATCAGAAATAGGATATTCAATAGAACAGACAACAGATGGCGGATATATTATAGGTGGAGTTATTTTACCTAGTCATCTAAATTATTGCAATACTTATTTAGTTAAAACAAATAGTCTTGGAATAGTTCAGTGGAATCAAACATTTCAAAAGTGTTATTCTTGGTTTTCTTTGGTTTCAGTTCAACAGACGACAGATGGAGGTTATCTAATTGGATCCCAACAACAAGATGATTCTACAAATAATTTTCATTCTAATCTGATAAAAACTGATGCACTTGGAAATCAACAATGGAATAAAGTAGGACCTAAACTTTCATGGAACAATAATACAGTATATGCAGAACAGACTTCTGATGGGGGCTATATTTTATCTTGTACAGTTACAGATACTCTAAGTTTTCATAATAATAGTAATATACATCTAATAAAGTCAGATGCATTTGGAAATCAACAATGGAGTCAAACATCTACAGATACATTAGAGAAAGATGTTAATGCAATTCATCAGACAAGCGATGGAGGCTATATAATTTGTGGAAGTACAAAAGTAGGCTGGGGAACTTGGGCTATTACTAGGCAGCTTTACCTCGCTACCACTGATGCGCTTGGAAATACC
>JACNFT010000007.1 GCA_014384505.1 Cryomorphaceae bacterium
AAGATAAAACGATTGTATTTGCTGCTGATTTGCTGCCAAGCACAGGGCATATACCTTTGCCTTATGTGATGGGGTATGATACAAGGCCATTACTTACATTAACTGAGAAAGAAAAGTTCTTAAAGGAAGCTGCTGAAAAAGAATACATCTTATTTTTGCAGCATGATAATTACAGTGAATGTTGTACTGTAGAACAAACTGAAAGAGGAGTGCGATTAAAAGATACTTTCTCTTTAGCTGAAATACTATAATGAAGAATATATTTACAGAACACCCAAAGCAAGTAAGTGAAACTTATTTGCAACATATGCAAAAGGCATTGAGCTTCTCACTCAAATTATCATGGATGAGCTTGCATGCATTAATTCATGCTTTTTTACCATTCCTTTGTGTAACATCAGTAAGTGAAAAGATAAAAGAAATGAATGAAGTTTTGCAGAAAAGAAAGAACTTACACTAGAGAGTTAAATACATCCCAGCTACTGCTAAAGTTGGTAGTGTCATCAAACTTTTTTTCTTTGACTATATGTCGGTAGAGTGTAGTTGATTTCCCGTCTTTATTTTTTACTGATATACTTTCATAATTATTAATATCAGCATTAGTTGGCAACTGTTTTGTGTAGCCAACTTTTTCAAAAGAAGATTGTTTTTTTTCTGCCATTTAATTTTTTAATCAGACAAACTTAAGGATTCTTTTGTTAATACGGAAATTCAGAGTGTTTGTTGTTGATAAAGTTCTATTTTTGCCATAATATGCAAACAGAAAAACGCTATAACGATTTTTCTTCTTTTATCAGAAGAAAATTTAATTCAAGAGTACAAAAGGTGTCCATTGACGCTGGCTTTACTTGTCCGAATAAAGATGGGACAAAAGGTGTAGGTGGTTGTACCTACTGTAATAATAATACTTTCAATCCTGATTATTGTAAGCCCATTAAACCCATAAAACAACAGATTAACGAAGGGATAGAATTTTTTTCTAAAAAATATAAAACTCAAAAATACTTAGCTTATTTTCAGGCTTTTACCAATACTTATGCTCCCCTTGCCGATTTAAAGAAAATGTATGAAGAGGCTTTAGACCATGAGGATGTAATTGGTTTAGTAGTGGCAACTCGTCCTGATTGTATAAAAGATGAGGTGTTGGATTATCTAGAGGAGTTAGCTGCAGCTGGGAATTTTATAAAACTTGAGTTTGGCTTAGAATCTACAAAAAACGAAACTTTAGAGGCAATTAATAGATGTCAAACCCATGAGGAAGCAATTGATGCTTTTAAAAGAGCTGATGGTAGAGGTTTGCATTTAGGAGGGCATCTTATTCTAGGATTGCCAGGAGAGACAAAAGAAGATATGATGAATCATGCAAAGATGGTTTCACAATTACCTATCAATACGCTTAAGATTCATCATTTACAAATTGTAAAACATACTATGATGGCGGTTCAGTTCAAAAAAACACCGGAGATGTTTACTTTTATGGAATTAGACGAATACATTGATTTTGTAGTTGATTTTGTGGAAAAACTAAAGCCTGAGATTATTATTGAACGCTTTTTTAGTGAATCACCGGCTAGCATGTTAATCCATCCAAAATACGGTTTGAAGAATTTTGAAGTAAAGCACTTAGTAGAAAAAAGATTGGAAGAAAGAGAGGCTATGCAGGGGAGATTATTTCAAATCACGCATTAATTTTTCAATCCCCATCCAAATAAGGATAACAGGCCAGTAGGTTCTGATGAGTTCAGCTACTGAAATATGTACATAATCAAGGTTGTCTAATAAGAAAACAACTCCTATAACAATTAAGAGTATTGCGATTCCGATACTTTTTTTCATCTTTTAAATTTTAAGGGATTTAATAATTACTTTTGTAACGCTAAAAATAATAAAATATGTCAGACGATAAGAAAATAATTTTTTCAATGAGAGGACTTTCTAAGTCCTTCAACAACAATAACAAACAAGTTTTAAAGAATATTCACCTTTCTTTTTTCTATGGTGCTAAAATTGGTATTATAGGATTAAATGGTTCTGGTAAGTCCACGCTTTTAAAGATTATTGCAGGGGTTGAAAAATCCTTTCAAGGAGATGTAACTTTCTCTGATGGCTATAATGTTGGTTATTTGGAGCAAGAACCAAAGCTAGATGAAAGTAAAACCGTAATTGAGATCGTAAAAGAAGGAATGCAAGAAGCAGTTGACGCCTTGGCAGATTACAATGCTATAAATGATGCTTTTGGTTTGCCAGAGAACTATGAGGATGCTGACAAGATGGAAAAATTGATGAAAGAGCAAGGAGTGTTACAAGATAAAATTGAAGCCCTTGATGCTTGGAATATTGATACGAAACTTAACATTGCTATGGATGCCTTAAGGTGTCCTGAACCAGATGCTCAGGTTTCAGTACTTTCAGGAGGGGAAAGAAGAAGAGTTGCTCTTTGTCGTTTGTTATTACAAGAGCCAGAAATCTTATTATTGGACGAACCTACCAATCACTTGGATGCTGAATCAGTACTATGGTTAGAACAGCATCTTTCTGAGTATAAAGGAACGGTAATTGCCATTACTCACGATAGGTATTTCTTGGATAATGTAGCAGGATGGATTTTAGAATTGGATAGAGGAGAGGGAATTCCTTGGGAAGGTAATTATTCTGAATGGTTGGAACAAAAAACAAAACGATTAGCAAAAGAAGAAAAAACTGAAAGCAAAAGAAGAAAAACATTAGAGCGTGAGTTGGAATGGGTGCGTATGTCTCCAAAAGGAAGACGTACGAAATCAAAATCGCGTTTGGATAATTATGAAAAGCTATTAGGTGATGAGGGTAGGCAGAAAGAAGATAAAATTGAATTGTATATTCCGCCAGGACCAAGATTAGGTACAAATGTAATTGATGCTGAAAAGGTAAGTAAAGCCTTTGGTGATAAGTTATTGTATGAAAACTTAGAATTCAAATTACCTCCTGCAGGTATTGTTGGTATTGTTGGCCCTAATGGGGCTGGTAAAACAACTTTGTTTCGTATGATAATGGAACAAGAAAAGGCTGATTCAGGTACTTTCAAGGTTGGGGAAACAGTAAAGATTGCTTATGTGGATCAGCAACATGCCGATATTGATATGGAAAAAAC
>JACNFT010000035.1 GCA_014384505.1 Cryomorphaceae bacterium
TCCTGCTTATTCAAGCCTAAATCCTCATTAAAATAAGTAATTAACTTTTCAGTAGGCATATTCCCCACCAAATCATCCTTTGCCATTGGGCAACCCCCATATCCTTTTAAGGCGGCATCAAATCTTCTGCACCCGTTTTGGTAGGCTGCAGCTACTTTTTCCTCCCAAGCATCTGGGGTAGTATGGAAATGTGCTCCAAATTCAATAGTTGGATATTCTTGTATTAATGTGCTAAAAAGTGGTGCGATATTTGTAGGGCTGGAAACCCCAGTCGTATCCGATAAAGCAACAATTCCTATTTCCAAATCATGTAACTTTTCAGTAAGTTCCGCTACTATATCAGGATGGTGATTTTCTCCATAAGGATTCCCAAAAGCCATAGATAAATAGACCACCAATTCCTTGTTATTCTTAACAGATAAATTCTGAATTTTCTCCACATCACTAAGCGCCTGAGCTATGCTTTTATTGGTATTTCTTTTTTGAAATTGCTCCGAAACAGAAAGCGGGAAACCTAAATAATTGATTTTTTCAAAACTACAAGCATCAACAGCCCCCCTAGTATTTGCAATAATGGAAAGTAATTTACTAGATGTGTTTTCTAAATCCAACTGAGCCAAAACTTCAGCAGTATCTCTTAATTGTGGGATAGCCTTTGGCGAAACGAATGAACCAAAATCAATGGTATCAAAACCAACCTTTAACAATTGATTGATGTATGTCCCCTTAATATCAGTAGGAATAAATTCCCTGATTCCCTGCATTGCATCTCTTGGGCATTCTATTATTTTCATCTTTTAAGAATCGCTTTATTAATTCTTTTCACTAGTGATGGACCCTGATAAATAAAGCCCGTATACACTTGCAATAATGTTGCTCCTGCATCTAATTTTTCAAGCGCATCTTCAGCACTGTGTATACCACCCACCCCAATAATTGGGAATGCTCTGTTGGACTTATCCGCTAAGTACTTTATCACCTCTGTTGATCTTAACCCCACAGGCATACCACTAAGTCCTCCATTACCTATTGCATCAACCTTATTTTTATCTGTTTTAAGCCCACTTCTATCAATAGTTGTATTGGTTGCTATCACTCCATCAATTTTAGTGTCAGCAACAATAGTTATAATATCATCCAATTGCTCATTCGTTAAATCAGGAGCAATCTTTAATAAGATTGGTTTACGCTTATCCTTTTTGTTATTTAAATCCTGTAAGCTATTAAGCAATGCAGTAAGGGGTTTTTTCTCCTGCAAATCTCTTAAACCCGGTGTGTTAGGCGAACTTACGTTCACCGCAAAATAATCAACATACGGGAACAGTTTTTCAAAACAGATTGCATAATCGTTTGCCGCTTCTTCATTTGGGGTAACTTTATTTTTTCCAATATTACCACCAATAATTATATCCGATTTTTTTCTTCTTAACCTAGCAACAACTGCCTCAATTCCTTGATTGTTAAAACCCATACGGTTAATAAGGCCACTGTCATCCTTTAAGCGAAACAACCTTGGTTTAGGATTTCCATCTTGTGGTAAAGGAGTAACTGTACCAATTTCAATAAAACCAAAACCAAAAGAAGCTAATTCATCAAAAAGTTTGGCATCCTTATCAAAACCTGCAGCCAAACCTACTGGATTATCAAATTTTAAGCCAAAAACTTCACGCTCCAAGCTAGTATCCTTAACCCTAAAAATCAAACGCCATGACCACATTTTACCAGGAATCATACCTCCTATTTTTATGATTTTAAAGGTAATATGATGTATAAACTCAGGATTAAAAAGAAATAAGAAAAAACGGACGATTCTGTACATTATAAAGATTTTATGCAAAAATAGAAAATGCTTTCAAACTTAAGAGTTTAGCTGCTCAAAAGAATTATCATCATAAAAGACAACCACTTTCCCTATTTTCTTGGTAGAAACCACCTCATTTTTCTTAATATCGCTATGCATATAGCCAATTCCGCTTATCAACCAATTGGCATTTATGTTAGGATAGGCGCTTAAAAGCTTTTCTAAAAAATCAATACTTGGCTTATTTCTGCCTGAAAGTATATGCGAAATAGTTGCACGGTTTACACCAATAATATCTGCCAATGCTGAAGATTTTAAGCCTTCAGATTCCATCCAATTTTTAAGCCTTTGGTACATAAATTATATATTTACAATTGTAAACCCCAAAATTACAATTAGTTTTTTTATTAAAAGGAATTAGATGGTATTTTCTTTTATAATCGCTATACATTTGCTTTATATAGATTCTATAAACCATTCATATATAATATTCTAACTTTATTACGAATGCAATTGAAAGAAAATGATAAATAAAGTATATTTTGAGCTATAAATTTGTTTACAAAAGTAACTAATTTGAATCACCACATGAGAATTAAAGTTATATTTATATTCTGATAAAAGTTAATATTACAGCAACCTTGGCACCTGAAAAAAACAATTATTTAATGGAAAATTATAAGCCTATATAATGATTCCCACCAACAAACTTTATAACATACTACCCTTCTATAGGTGTAGTTATAGTATTTTATTTATTATATTTTTAGAGTAGTCTAAAAATTTATTTATACTAATTTAATTCTTATGTTTGCCACATGATTACTTTAGCGGAAGAAAATTATTTAAAAGCCATACTCTCTATTTCATTAAATGAAGGAGGAAAAGTGTCCACTAATGCGATTGCTAATGAAATAGGCACTTCTGCTGCCTCTGTTTCGGATATGTTAAAAAAGCTTCAGGAAAAGAAATTAATAAAATACAAGAAGTATAAAGGAGTTGAGCTCAGTGAGTCAGGGCAAAATAAAGCAATAAATATACTAAGAAAGCACAGACTATGGGAAACTTTTTTAGTAAACAAACTAGGTTTTAATTGGAGTGAAGTACATGATGTAGCCGAACAATTGGAACACATACAATCAGCTGAATTAATTGATCGATTAGACATTTTTTTAGAACATCCAAAATTTGACCCTCATGGCGAACCTATTCCAACAAAAGAGGGGGAAATACCGAGCACAAACACAACACCTTTAAACGAGCTACAAGTCAATACAAAAGGAAAAATAATGGGCGTAAGCCTAGATGAAAAAGATTTTTTGGACTACCTAACTAAGCTAAATATTACTATAGGTACGGAAATTACATTGTTAGAAAAAATCAGCTTTGACAAATCCTTAAGTATAAAAATAGCAAATACAAAACAGCACATTAGCAATGATGTTGCCAAACACCTTTTAATAAAAATAAGCTAAACAATGGAAGATTACGAGTTATACAAATGGTTTATAGTACAAACACCAGTAATGCAAGCACTTTATGCGGGGCTTTTCACTTGGGGATTAACTGCCTTAGGTGCTGCTTTAGTTTTTCTTTTTAACTCTAGCAACCGTAAAGCCCTAGACATGTCCTTAGGATTTACGGGTGGAGTAATGATTGCAGCTAGTTTTTGGTCGCTACTATCTCCTGCTATTGCTTATGTTGAAATGCAAAACGAAATGGGAATATCCGATTCTCCTTCCTGGTTAGCGCCAGCTATAGGATTCTTTTTAGGAGCTTCATTCCTTTTTGTATTGGATAAAATTATTCCTCACTTGCATATTTTCGCCAAAAGAGAAGAAGCTGAAGGTGTGGAAACTAATTGGCGTAAAACCGTTCTTTTAGTATTAGCGATTGCCTTACATAACATCCCTGAAGGATTAGCAGTTGGAGTTGCATTTGGTGCACTTGCTAACCCTGAGATTTTAGGATTGGAAGGGCATTCAGTTTTCACTATGGGTTCCGCAATTGCATTAGCAATAGGGATTGGAATTCAGAATTTTCCTGAAGGATTTGCAGTATCTATGCCCCTAAGAAGACAAGGATTAAGTAAATGGAAGTCATGGAAGTGGGGACAATTATCTGCCATTGTAGAACCTGTATTTGCTGTAATAGGAGCTGCCATTGTAATGCAAGTATTACCTATATTACCCTACGCACTATCCTTTGCCGCAGGAGCCATGATATTTATTGTGGTGGAAGAAGTAATACCTGAAAGCCAAAGAGGCGGAAACACTGACCTAGCTACAATGGGACTAATAGCAGGTTTTATCGTTATGATGGTGCTGGATGTAGCTTTGGGGTAGATTTTAGTTAAGTATCAAGACATGAGATATTTCTAGCTAATATCTAAGATCTAAATACTATCTTTGCAATATGTCAAGTAAAATCAACATTAAAAATCGTAAGGCTAGCTTTGAATATGAATTCATAGCTACTTTTGTTGCCGGAATGTCTCTATTAGGAACAGAAATAAAGTCAATTCGTAATAATAAAGCCAATATTTCGGATGCACATTGCGTTTTTATTGATGATGAATTATATGTTAAAAGCTTGCACATTGCTGAATATACGAATGGAGGTTATATTAATCATGAACCAAAAAGAGACCGTAAGCTATTACTAAACCGACAAGAACTCAATAAAATGCTAGGTAAAGTAACCGAAAAAGGAAACGCTATTATTCCTATTCGCCTATTCATTAACGAAAAAGGAAAAGCAAAACTAGAAATTGCTTTAGCTAAAGGGAAAAAAGTGTACGACAAAAGAGAAAGCATAAAAGAAAAAGACCAAAAACGAGATATGGATAGAATTAGAAACATGAGATAATGAATAAATATTTTCTTCCTATACTCCTGCTAACAATCCTTCTTTTTGCTTGCAAAAAAGACCTCATGGAAAATGACCAAAGCGCTACTTTGCATTTTTCAACTGATACCATTACTTTTGATACCATTTTTGCTTCTATTGGCTCAATTACCAAAACGCTTACTGTTTACAATCGGAATAATTTTGATGTAAAAAGCAATATTGCACTTTTAGGTAATTCAGCTGCTAATTTTCGTATGAATATTGATGGTATTGCAGGCAATAGCCAAACTAATATTGAGATTCCTGCTAAGGATAGTATTTTCATTTTCTTAGAAGTTACTATCGATCCTTCAAGTAGCAATACCCCTTATATCCTATCTGACTCTTTAGTATTTACTACCGGAACAAAAAAACAAGATGTTGATGTAGTGGCTTGGGGACAAGATGCTTATTTTCATACAGCAAATACTGTTGACACTATATTTTATGAAGGTGGATATGACTTATTTGCTTACCACTTATTAGATTGCTCTAAAGACTGGGAAAACGACAAACCTCATGTTATTTATGGGTATGCTATTGTTGATCCAGGAAATACGCTAACAATTAATGAAGGGTGTAATGTTTATTTACACAATAATTCAGGAATCCTTGTAGGAAATCCTTTCTTAGAAGAAAGAGGCGGTAGTATAAAAGTAAATGGAACATTAGGTAATGAAGTAACTTTCCAAGGAGATAGATTAGACCCCTGGTACAAAGATATTCCTGGGCAATGGGATAGAATTTGGCTCATGCCAGGAAGTATTGACAATGAAATTAATTATGCCATCATCCGAAACGCAAACATAGGAATTCATGCCGATACTGTAGGAAACAGTAACCCGACAGTACGTATTACTAATACAATTATTGAAAATATGTCAGCAATTGGAATTTTAGGGCAAGGCGCAAATATTAGCGCTACCAATACAGTAGTGAGTAAATGCGGACAATATGCTGTGGCTTGTAATATTGGAGGAACTTATAATTTTACCCATTGTACCTTTGCAAACTACTGGGACTACAATCACAGAAATACACCCTCTATCCTACTGAACAACTACTATGAAGGATCGGACGGAAATATTTATGTAAGAAACTTAGAGGAAGCTAATTTTACTAATTGTATCATTGATGGAAACCTATCAACAGAAGTAAGTTTTCAAGAGCAAGAACTAGGCGAATTCAATTATAATTTTGATCATTGCCTTATAAAATTAGACCCTACAATTGATACTGATAATTCTTATTACCAGAGTGTAATCATTAATCAATCGCCTGAATTTGTAAATAATACAGAAAGTGATTTTCATTTATCAGAGGAATCTCCTGCTATTGGTGCTGGAACTTCTAATGTTTTTGAGAATGATATTCTTGATATTCTCAAAAAAGATCTAGACGGCCTTAACAGAGATTTAAGTATTCCTGACATAGGAGCTTTTGAGTTTATTGAATAATTATAGCTCTCTTAAAAAATCTACTGTATCCACCCCATCTGCATAATCCCACAGGTTAGGTTGTTGAGTATTTCCAAAGGGAATATCTTTTTTTGAAACTACACATTGCAATTGTTCTGCATTTTTTTCAATAAACTGCTCCACAGTCTCTACATCATCATAGTATTCATAATACAACATAGCCACTGGGGAAAGTAAAGATTTATCCTCTTTCATCAATAGAAATCCGTTTTCAACTAATTTATTACTTCCCATTAGGAATATGGCTTTATTATAATCGTAATTGTTACCGTATTTCTTATGATCAACTACATGAGAAAAAGGGTAAAAAGCTTTAAACAGATTATCCAAATCAAACCCTTTAGGCAAAAATAACTTGGACACATTACGGCAACCCAAGCCAAAATAAGCAAATACATCATTGGCCAATCCTTGCAATTCTATAGGCGATTCTGTACCATCCAATACAGCAACTGACCTTCTGTTTTTGCGAATAATCTTTTTCGCCCCTTTAAAATAGTACTCAAAGTACTGAGCTGAATTATCACTTCCTGTAGCTATTACGGCATCAAACTTCCTGTTTTTTACATCATCAATAAAAGCAATGCTATCCTTAAATTCAGGAGCGATACTTATTAGTTTTTCAATAAGCAGTTTTAAAAGCACATTATCGGTACTGGACATTTTAACAATGACTTTATGTCCTGAAATAAGCACGGTAAGAAAATCATGAAAACCAACCAAAGGAATATTCCCTGCCATGATGATAAGCACCTTTTTTGGAATTTTCACCTCCTTTATTTTATAAGGATTTAGCCAAGCGGTAAGCATATCTACTTTTAACTGCTCGTGCCAAGCGCTAAGGGATTTATCAATGTTTTCCTTAGTAAACCAAGGGTTAAGCACTGTTGCCAAATGCAATTGCTCCTCAGCCTCTTGGTATATATCAGTTTTTAGATATTCACCTAAAAGAGTAAATGCCTGTATTCTTGCTTGTAAATTCATCAAATAATTATCTTTGTGCAAAAGTAATTTTTTGTCACTATCCTCTAAATGAAAAAAACAATATTAATTAACATTCTTGCATTTTTTTGCATTTCATGTTTCGCCCAAAAAGGAAACAACAGTCTATTTGCTGAATATGAAGATACACTAAAAGTAATGGCGCATACCATTATGAATGCAGAAACAGAAGCTGAAAAACGCTTAGCCAATACCGCAATTATAACTAACCTTATTGAAGTTCTTCAATACGAAAAATCCTTTGATTTCCCTTTTGACTCCCTACCCACTATTGCCCGTATCTTATCCCCTGACAATACTTTTCGTATTTTCAATTGGCTACTAAAAAAAGACAATGGAGCTTACGAATACTATGCAATTGTACATTATCACAACAAAAAACGTAAGCGTTATGAAATCATTCATTTAGTGGATAATTCTGCAAATATCCGTAATGCTGAGCAGGAAGATTTGGATGCTAAAAATTGGTATGGAGGCATTTACTATCAAATTGCCTACATAAAAAAAATAGGAAGAAAATACTACACCCTACTTGCATGGGACGGTAATGACGGCAACAGCACAAAAAAAATAATTGATGTACTGTATTTTTCAGGGAAAAATAAAATCAAATTCGGACTTCCTATTTTTAAAAAAAATAAGAAAGAAAGTCAGAAAAGAGTTGTTATTGAATATGATGCCAAAACAAGTGTCAGTGTAAGATATCAGGAAAAAGAAAAAAGGATAGTATTTAATCACTTAGTTCCTCCCAAAAAAGATTTGGAAGGGCTTGAAGAATATTATATCCCTGAAGGAACTTTCAATTCCTATCAGTACAACAAAGGAAAATGGTTGCTGGAAGAAGATATTGATATCAGAAATCAACAAAAAGTAAAGAGAATTAAGAAACCAAAAAGAGGCTTAGTGCCAAGATAGATGTTAAATCATTTTCCTTCTGTTAAAATTATTGCTGGCTGTGATGAGGCAGGTAGAGGTTGCTTAGCTGGACCTGTAGTTGCTGCTGCTGTTATTCTTCCCAAAGGATTCAAAAACATAATACTAAACGATAGTAAAATACTTTCAGAAAAGAAAAGAAATCTCTTGCGTCCGATTATTGAGGAAGAAGCTATTACTTGGGCAATAGGTATTGTTTCTCCTGCTGAAATTGATAAAATAAATATTCTTAATGCTTCATTCCTTGCCATGCATAGGGCTATTGAAAACTTAGCTATTAAAGCTGAACTCTTGATAATTGATGGAAATCGATTTAACCCTTATCCTAAAATTCCTCATGAATGCATTACAAAAGGAGATGGGAAATTTATGTCTATAGCTGCAGCATCAGTACTTGCTAAAACTTATCGAGATAATTTAATGAAAGAAATAGATCTACAATTTCCTGATTATCATTGGAAAAATAACAAAGGATACCCAACTAAACAGCACAGAAAAGCAATTGCTGAAATTGGTGTAAACAAGCACCACAGAAAAACTTTTCAACTACTTCCTGCTCAACTTACTTTATCACTTTAAATTATTAATTTTGGGGTTCTGATTTCAAACACAACTATGCTTAGTAAAATACTGAAAATTGCCACACCAATAATTCTGATTTCAATTATACTACTCATAGGTTACAACAGCTATAAGCAAGTTACAAAAAATACTGAAAATCCATTAAATATTATTCCAACCAATGCAGCAGTAATTCTGCAATGCAATGATGCTAAAAAACTATACTCCAACTTAAATTCTGCTGATATTTGGGGACATTTACGCAACATAAGTATTGTGGATAGTATCAATCATCAAATTCAAGAAATTAGTAGTTTTTACAATCAAAACTCTCTTATTTTCAAAAGCCATACTCTTTTTATCTCACTTCATAAAGTTGGCGCTAACAATAGGGGTTTGCTTTTCAGTAGTAATTTTGAAAGAAAAGCTATTACTAACAACTCTCAAATAAATACCTTACTAGGTAATCTAGTTAAAGAAGGACAATACAATAATCAACCCATATTTGAATTACAGCATGAGAGAAATATCTTATTTGTTAGTTTCAAAGGTGACATTGTGTTCTTTTCAGAAAATAAAATGCTGGTTGAGGATGCAATACGAGCTAGTGGCGCTGAGGACAAACTTTTGCTTAACCCTAGCTTTAACTCTGTATACAAGACTATAAGTAAATCAGCAGAGATAAATTTATTCTTCAACTACAATTCATTAATTGAATACACCAATATATTTACAAATAAACCAGTTATAATTTCCGATTTTTCAGGATGGACAGCTACTGATTTAAGTGTAAAAAATAAGATAATAACAGCTAATGGATTTAGTGCTTTCAACAACAATACAATAAATTACACTGATGTATTTAATAACCAAAAAGCAGAAAGTGTAAATATAGTAAATATAATTCCTGATAACACTTCCCTCTTGCTTAGTATAGGCTTTGATAATGCAAAGCAATTATTGGATCAGAAAAATAAAATACTACAACAACAAAATAATTTCTGGAGTTGGGATAAGCACAGAAAACTTATTCAAGATAGCTGCAATGTTAACTATAATGAATTTATAAATGAATTACAAGGAGAAGCTGGTGTTTTTAACACCTCAGCAACTCAAAGTGTACAACAACAATACGCTTTCTTTAAAAGCAGTAATTCCATTACAGCAAGTAGTTTAATGCAAGGCTTAATTACTGATAGGGAAACTTATGCTCAATATAGTATAAACACCATAAGAGACGCTAATATTACTGCTCAGTTATTTGGAGATATATTTAGCTGCGCTACTTCTTACTTTATTACTATTGAGGATTATTTTATTTTTGGTTCAACTATAGCCTCACTAGAATATTTAATTGACAACTACACAAGTAATAATACTTTAGCCAACAACAAACACTTTAATAATTACAGCAGTTACTTATCTTCAAAATCAAATCTTTTTTTCTACATAAATCCTGGAAGAACAGTTGAATCCCTAAAAGAAAAACTACAAACTAGTTATAGAAAGGAACTTAATTTCTCTCTTGATTCTCTAGAAAAATTTACTGCTTTTTCAGTACAAATGACTAGTAAGAAGGATTTGCTTTTAAACAATATCAATCTGTTTTACGATATTGATTTTAAAGAAGCTATAAAGGAAGAATGGTTCATGCAATTGGACACGAATATTAGTATGCATCCTCAATTCATATACAATCATTTCACCAAGGAAAAGATGATAGTAGTGCAAAATAATAATCATAAAGTATTTGCAATTAACGCTAAGGGAGAAGAGTTATGGAATATTCAATTAAATTCAAAAATACTTGGAGATATATCAAGCATTGACGCCTATAAGAACAGTAAATATCAATGTTTGTTCAATACTGAAAGTCAGCTGTATCTAATTGACAGAAATGGTGAAAATGTAGATAACTTCCCTATACTATTGCCTAGCAATACAAAAGTTGGTCATTCATTGTTCGACTATAATAATACTAGAAAATACCGTATTCTTATTGTTGGAGATGATAATAACATCTATAATTTAGACAAAAAAGGAAAGAAAATTAAGGGATGGAAATATGAGAAACACAATAAAAGAATAAATAAAAAACTACAAAACTTTAGGGTTGGAAATAAGGACTATATACTTGCTGAGCGCAATAACAGTAACACGCAATTATTAGCAATTAATGGTAGTGAAAGGGTGAAATTTGAACAAGGTATTCAATTTAATGAAAACCCTATCAGACTAGATAAAAACGGAACTCTATATGCCATTACTAGTGAAGGTAAACTATGGAGAGGGACTTTAGATGGAAATAGCAGTCAACTTACATTGTCCAATTTAGCGGCTAATTCTTTATTTGCTATTGATGAAACCGGTAAGGAAAAGCAGTTTATTTACACGAATAATAAAAGTATCTTTATTCTAAATACCAATTTTGAAACTATCCATTCTTTTGAACTTGCTAATAAGATTACAAACTTAGTAACAAATAATAAAGGTTTAATGTTTACTACTGAAAATGAATTGTATCTTTGGAATGCTGATGGAGTTGCTGAAGGCTTCCCTATTCTAAGTGATGGCTATTTTAATATTGCAGATATAGATAATAATGGGAAAATAAATCTGATAAATATAAAAAATGGATTTATCTATAATTATGAATTAGCAGACTAGTTTATCAAGTAACTTAAGCTCAAATAAGGAATTAATTTATAATCCATTTTATCTAAAGGCAATTGAACTCCTCCCCTTATTAACACAGAATTATAGCGTTTATTTTCACTTGATTTTTTATACATTAATTCTGCTGATAGTTGCGGTATAATATCTGTATCTTCAGTAGGTAAATAAATAACTCCTGCATTTGCTCCAATATAAAATTTATTGAACAGTTCGTAATGATATCCTAAATTAGCACCACTAAACACAAAGGAAGTATTTACCTCCGTAAAAAATACTGATTTATTACTAAAATAGAAAGCCCCTAATCCTGTCAAGTAAGGCAAGCCATAAGTATGCGCAAAGTATAGTTGCTTGTCTGACTGCTCACCTTTATCGTAAGTATAAAGTTCATATCTCTCAATCAAATCAATTAATAGTGTTGGATAATTAGGATTAGTGGCATAACCTGCTTTTTTTAAGCCTTTTGCCCACTTTTTGTAATCTGATTTTTTATATTCAAACAAGAATGAATAACGCCCTCTTTCTGTTAGAAAAAGGGAATGATCTCGATAGGAATCAGTTACCTTATCATACTTTCTAAAACACTCTCCTTTTTCATCATCATCCTCAATAATAGTTTTTCCGTTCCAATTGCTATGGCATTTAATTCCAAAATGATTATTTCCTTCAGTGGCCAATCTACTTTCACCATTTCCACTCTCTAATATACCTTGCGCTAAAGTAATAGAAGCTGGAATACTATACCTATTCATTTCATCTACTGCAGCACTGCTGTATTCTGAAATATAATTTTCGGTCTTACTTTGAGAAAAACCCCAAAATGAAGAAAAGAGAAATAAAATTAAAAGGAATTTTTTCATGATACAAATATATTATTCTAATGGTAAGCTAATCCCTAACCTTTCACTCATTCCTTTATTACCTTGCAAACCACCTGTATGTATTGCTAAAATAGAACTTCCTTTTGGAAAATAATCTATAGCTACTAAATCCAAAATACCCATCATCATTTTCCCTGTATATATTGTATCCAAAGGAATATTATGTCTAGCATTAAATTCATTTATAAAGACAACTAAATCCTTATTTATTTTTGCGTAACCATTTCCAACATAATCATTTATAAATATACAATTAGTTGCATTAGTCCAATTATTAATATCCTTTTCTAATTGTTCAAAGCCTTTAATCGCAGGAAATCCAATTACGGTTTGCTGATCATTGGAAGCATTAATAATTCCAGCAATTGTTCCACCAGTACCAACAGGACAACAAATATAATCTTGAATATCATTTTTATCCAAAATCTCTTTAGCTCCTTGTATTGCTAATTCATTTGTTCCTCCTTCATGAATCAAATAAAAATCACCAAACTGATTTTTTAAAGCTTCTAAAAAATTAGCAGAAGTTTTTTTCTTATAATTACTTCTACTAATATAACGTAACTTCATTCCATTATCTATAGCAAAACGTAAGGTAGGATTTAAAGGTAAATGCTCCTCTCCTCTTATAATTCCAATGCTTTTAATCCCTTTCTCATGTGCAGCAAAAGCTGTAGCCGCAATATGGTTGGAATAAGCCCCCCCAAAGGTTAATAAAGTATTAAGTCCTTGTTTTTCAGCCTCAAGCAGATTATACTTTAATTTAAACCATTTATTTCCTGAAACAAAAGGATGTATCTTGTCAATACGCTTGATAAATAAGCGAACTTCTTTCTCTTTCAATACTGGAAGTGATATTTCCTTTGTTTCTATTTTCATTCATGCAAATATCGTAAATTTGCCAACCCTATGAAAGCATTTTCAAAAATAGACAGTCTAGAAAAGGATGAGTATTATCATTCCAAAGAAGGCTATATTGTTTTTACTGAAAAGCATCATCTAAAGAGAGGATATTGTTGCAATAACAACTGTAAACATTGTCCCTATAAAAAAGAAATAATGCCCAAAAATGACAAATCTTAAACAAGCCATTTTACAAGGAATTCCATCAGAAATTCCTGCAAAAAGAGATATTAATACTAGTGTTAGCCATGCACCTAACAGAAAAAATATTTTAAATAAAGAGGAAAAGCAATTAGCTATTCGTAATGCATTGCGATATTTCCCTGAGCATATGCACACTGTGTTAGCTCCTGAATTTACTGAAGAACTTAAAACTTACGGCAGAATTTATATGTATCGTTTCATGCCTGACTATAAAATAAAAGCAAGGCACTTGGAAGAATTTCCACACAAAAGCAAACAAGCTGCAGCATTACAAATGATGCTCTCTAACAACTTAGATGAAGCTATTGCCCAACATCCTGAAGAATTGATTACTTATGGAGGGAATGGATCTGTATTTCAAAATTGGGCACAATACTTGCTATGTATGCAATACTTAGCCGAAATGAATGATGAACAGACTTTAGTCTTGTATTCAGGTCACCCAATGGGATTATTTCCATCACATAAAGATGCACCAAGAGTTGTTGTAACTAACGGTATGATGATTCCTAATTATTCTAAGCCTGATGATTGGGAAAAATTTAATGCTTTAGGCGTTACGCAATACGGACAAATGACAGCTGGTTCGTTTATGTATATCGGTCCGCAAGGAATTGTACACGGAACTAATATCACCTTACTAAATGCAGCTAGAAAAATAGATGCACGTGCTGAAGATTTAAGCGGGAAAATATTTATTACAGCAGGATTAGGAGGTATGAGTGGAGCACAGCCAAAAGCAGGAGTAATTGCCAAAGGAATCTGTATAGTTGCAGAAATCAATCCTCAAGCGACTTACAAAAGGCACGAACAAGGTTGGGTAGATGAAGTATACAAGGATTTAGATAAGTTACTAGATAGAGCAATTACAGCGAGAACAAATAAAGAAGCGGTTTCTATCGCTTATGATGGAAATATAGTTGACCTATGGGAAAGAGTAGTTGAGCGCAACATTCATATTGAAATTGGTTCAGACCAAACTTCACTGCATAACCCTTGGGCAGGAGGCTACTACCCAGTTGGAATGAGTTATGATGCTTCTAATGAAATGATGGCAAACAATCCTGAAGAATTTAAAAAGGAAGTACAAAAAACTTTAATTCGTCATACCAATGCAATCAATACTTTAACAGAAAGGGGAATGTACTTTTTTGATTATGGAAACGCTTTTCTACTAGAAGCTAGTCGTGCTAATGCTGACATTTTAAAGCCAAATGGTAATTTTAAATATCCATCCTATGTGCAAGACATAATGGGACCAATGTGCTTTGATTATGGCTTTGGACCTTTTCGTTGGGTTTGTGCTTCTAATGATGAAAAAGACTTAGCCATAACTGATAGGATTGCTTGTGAAGTGCTAGAAAAATTGATGCACGATTCTCCTGATGAGATTAAATTACAGATGAGCGACAATATCAATTGGATAAAAGCAGCAGATGAAAACAAAATGATTGTAGGTTCACAAGCTCGTATTTTATATGCTGATGCTGAAGGAAGAATGAAAATTGCAGAAGCTTTCAATAATGCAATTGCTGATGGCACAATATCTGCCCCTATAGTATTAGGTCGTGATCATCATGATGTATCAGGAACAGATTCTCCTTACCGAGAAACATCAAATATTTATGATGGCTCACAATTTACTGCTGATATGGCTATACAGAATGTTATTGGTGATAGTTTCAGAGGAGCTACTTGGGTTTCCATTCACAATGGTGGAGGTGTTGGTTGGGGAGAAGTAATCAATGGTGGTTTTGGAATGTTGATAGATGGCAGTGCTGATTCTGATAGAAAATTAAAATCTATGCTATTTTGGGATGTAAATAATGGAATTTCAAGAAGAAGTTGGGCAAGAAATAAAGAAGCAAACTTTGCAATTAAAAGAGCCATGAAAATGAATCCAGACCTAAAAGTTACTATGCCTAATTCTGCTGCTGATAGTTTAATAAATTCATTAGATTTATAAAAATAGAATGACTGCAATCGTAAATCCAACCATTTTTAAATTCTTAACTGAGCTTAAAAATAATAATACTAGAGAATGGTTTGCTGAAAATAAAGAATATTACCAGAAGGAAGAAGAGCAAATAAAAGATTTCTTTACGGCAATAAATGAAGGACTATCAGCTATTGACAATATAGGTGGAATGAAAGCATATCGCATCTACAGAGATATTCGCTTTTCAAAAGATAAAACTCCTTACAAAACCTACAGAAGCTGTAGTTTTAAAAGAGCAACTGAAGCCCTCAGAGGCGGTTATCATTTGGAAATCACTCCAGGAGGAAGTTTTTTAGCAGCAGGATTTTGGCAACCCAACAAAGAAGATTTATTCAGAATTAGAAAAGAATTTGAGCTAGACAGTTCTTATATTAAAAACATACTTTCTGATAAAGAATTCACAACTACTTTTGGTGGTTTTCATGACAGAAATTCTTTGAAGCTAGCCCCTACAGGCTTTGATAAAAAACATCCTAATATTGATTTGATAAAAAAGAAGGATTTTATTGTATTGCGGAAATTTACTGATAGAGAAGTTTTATCTAAAGACTTTCATACTAGTGTTGTCGTGCGTCATACCCAGCTGGAGAGTTTTGTAGTTTATTTCATGCATTCTTTT
>JACNFT010000063.1:0-2343 GCA_014384505.1 Cryomorphaceae bacterium
GCAATTAATTCAACTGACGAATCCTGTCTTAGTTTGTGTAAGAGTTTCTGTCCTAATAATCCATTACTGCCTGTAATTAGAATCTTCATTTAGTATGAACTAGGTTTTAATAAATACAAAATAAGATAAATAAAGATTGGTGAACCAAGACCCAAGATAGCAGCTGCAACAAATAAAATTCTTAAGCCCCCGACATCAAGACCAAATTTATCAGCAAGCCAAGCACAGACACCAAGGATTTTTCTTTCAGTCATTAGATTTATCAATTAGTATGTCAATCTTATCGACAATAGTCTTTTCAAGTTCCATAATAGAACCTTCAACTTTTAAAATCTGATGCTCTAATTCAATAATTTTATTTTGATTCTTCTTTGACTTTTGAATGTCAATTATCAGCCAAGCAAAAGCGATAACCTCAATAAATAAAAGTAATACTGTAAGTTTTATTTGTAAATTTTCCATAACTATTATAAATCAAAAACGCTTCTTCTTTTTCTGTACTTAAAATGATTTCTTATCTTTAACAAGAAAATCATAAACAAATATATCAAAATAGTGAGAGTATTAGTAAAAGCCGCATAAATAAAAAACAAACGAATAAATGACGCTTTTATCCCTAGTGTATTCCCCCACCAAGTACTTACTCCAAATATCTTTTTTTCAAAAATATTTCTAAAGAAATTAATCATCTTTCATAAGTTGTTTTCCAATGCTGCAAGTTAAACATTTTTTAGGAATACAATAAAAATTATAGAGCTGAATAAGTGCTTGACTATCTGCAGCCGATTTTATTTTTTTCCCTGCAATTTTATACCTTTTAACGATTGAATTTTGCTCGGCCTTAATCTCTTTTAATAAGTCAGTTGCATACCCCTTATATTTTTCATCCTTTCTACCTATAAAAAAATACAATGGTACTATTGCATTTATTATAATAACATCCAAAGTTGCAGCACCCAATTTCTTTTTCTTAACTACTGAAAGCTTATCAAAAACATAATGCCTATCCCAATATTCATCAAGCTCAACCTTTAATAATTCCTTAACTTTTTCGTACTTTATAGCGTGTTTTATTTTTGAATAAAACTGGGACTGACTCATAATTACCTGCAATTGTGCAATACGAATAGCAGGAAAACTTGCAGGGCGTAGGCGCAAAAATTTCCAAACAAATTTTTCCAAAGGTAGTAATTTATGTTTCTGTTTTAGATACTGATATTCTTGTTTTAAACGTGTAGGATATCCCTCATTAAACTCTTGCTCCAAAAAACCTGCTTGCCCAAAAAGTAAAGCAGAAAACTGAAAAGAGTTGGCTTGATATTTTATTAACAGTTTAAAGGGTATAGATTGGGCCAACATTTGCATAGCTTGTTTGTTCACTTTTAATCCTAAGGATTGAGCCAATAAAAAAAATAACACCCATTCCAAATCATTGTTTGTTTTGCACAAACTATCTTCAATTTCAAGTACTTTATTGTTAAATCGTTCAGCCGTTAGTTTTTGCAAAGTACCTTCCCAAATCTCATCATTGACTGAGGGTAAATAGGAAGAACATAAAATATTTGCTTTATTATCAAATACCTGCTGATACTTAGTTAGTAATTTAAGATCAATTTTATTTTTTAGCTTTAAAGTCTGTGGTATTTCTCCTTTCTCAGTTTTGATTGTTTTATCATCATTGTACACTAAATGTAAAATTACATTATTGTACGCTTTATCATTTTGATGCTTATGTTTATGCCAATCAGATGAGTTAATATGAATTTCAACATTACCTACCCAAATTAACCCTTCAATCTTAATTTTTGCATTTAAAAAATCAGGTCCCGCATTAGTATTATGCTCCCCAACTCCAATAATATGTATTTTTTCACCATTAATAGTAAACAAATCAGTTTTGTCAAATAATTGTTTCTTCCATATATAATGTAAAAAATCCTCTTTCATTTTTAATTGTATCTAATAATAAATTACTTTTGAAAGATAAATAAAATTTATGTTTTACATAGCCTCCAAACTACTCGCATTTTTAAGCAAGCCAATTATATGGATTTTCATCCTATTAGTTATCACACTCATTTTTAAAAATAAAAGAAAGAAAATACTACTGTATACTATAGGTGCTTTTTACTTTTTTACAAATAGTTTTATTGCTGATAATTGCGCAAGACTATGGGAGCTTCCAAGATTTGTTCCTACAGAAACCTATACTGCTGGTATAGTTTTAGGAGGGATTGCTGATTATGATAAAATAACAAAAGCACATAATTTCAATAAACATGCCGATAGGTTAATGGATGCAGAACAACTTTATCATCAAGGAATTATTAAAAAAATAATGCT
>JACNFT010000063.1:2978-15733 GCA_014384505.1 Cryomorphaceae bacterium
CCAACACCAGGAACTAATAAAAAATGATTTGGGATAACATTTCTAATCTCAGAAATCTGCTCTGCCCTTGTAGCGCCAACAACATACATCATGTTTTCATCCGAACCCCACTGTTTTGAAGTCTCTAGTACTTGTTTGAACAATTGCTTTCCATTTTTATCTTCTATTTTTTGAAAATCAAAACTTCCCTCATTAGAAGTAAGTGCTAAAACAATAGCCCACTTATCCTCAAATTCCAGAAATGGAGTAACAGAATCCGAACCCATATAAGGAGTAACTGTAACCGAATCAAAATTCATATTTTCAAAAAAAGCGCGTGCATACATTTTAGATGTATTGCCAATATCTCCTCTTTTAGCATCCGCAATAGTAAAAATATCGTTTGGAATATAGGCTAAAGTTTTTTGTAAGCTTTCCCAACCCTTAATTCCCCTACTCTCATAGAAAGCAATATTGGGTTTATAAGCCACACACAAATCCTTAGTAGCATCAATTATTAGTTTATTGAACTCAAAAATAGGATCTTCCAATTCCAATAAATGAGTTGGTATTTTTCTAATATCCGTATCCAAACCAATACACAAGAAAGATTGCTTTTGCTTAATTTGCGATATGAGTTCGTGTCTAGTCATTTGCTGAGGAACCCACTTTTAGTTTTTCAGCATTTTCTGCCAATTGTAATTCATCAATAAATTCTTGGATATCACCACCCATAACATTTTGCAAATTATATTTAGTAAGCCCAATTCTATGCTCAGTAACTCGCCCTTGGGGGTAATTATAGGTTCTAATTTTTGCTGATCTATCCCCTGAAGAAACCAAAGTTTTTCTATGTTTAGCATCTTCCTCTAATTTTTTCTGCAATTCAATTTCATAAATACGAGAACGCAATACCTTCAATGCTTTATCGTAATTTTTAAGTTGTGATTTCTGATCTTGACATTGTGCAACAACCCCAGTTGGAATATGTGTTAAACGAACTGCCGAATAAGTTGTATTTACCGACTGACCACCTGGACCAGAAGAACAATAAGTATCCTTACGAATATCAGATGGTAATAATTCTATATCAAATTCCTCAGCTTCAGGCAGTACAATAACAGTGGCCGCTGAAGTATGAACCCTACCTTGTGTTTCTGTTTGCGGAACCCTTTGCACCCTATGCACTCCACTCTCAAACTTCATTTGCCCATAAACATCATCTCCTGAAATATTGACAATAATCTCTTTATAGCCTCCTGATGTTCCATCTGCAACATCCACAAGTTCCGTTTTCCAACCTCTTGATTGTGCAAATGCTGTGTACATTCTAAATAAATCTCCAGCAAAAATACTAGCTTCATCTCCACCTGCTCCTGCTCTTATTTCCATAACCGCATTTTTAGCATCAGCAGGATCTTGAGGAATTAAGAGTACTTTAATTTCCTCATCCATCTCATCTTTCCTAGGCAAATTTTCATCCAAATCCATTTTTGCCATCTCCTTCATTTCAGGATCATCAGTAGTTGAAACAATCTCTTTTGCCTCAGCAATATTTGCTAGTAAATCTCTGTATTCTTTATATGCTTTAATAATAGGGTCAAGGTCCTTATATTCCTTGCTTAACTGGATAAATACTTTCATATCATTCATAGCATCAGGAGAAGAAATTAATCGTTCTACCTCATTATACCTGTCATTAATAGCTGATAATTTATCTAACATGTTAATATATATAAGTTCCGAATTCGGAATTAATAGTTAATTTTTTACCTTCAAAAGCTTCTACTCTACCAATAATCTTAGCCTCAACATTAAAGGATTCTGAAATAGTAATAATATCCTCAGCAATCTCCTTAGGAACATATAACTCCATTCTATGCCCCATGTTAAATACCTTGTACATTTCTTTCCAATCAGTACCTGATTCATCTTGTATCAACTTGAAAAGAACTGGTAATTCGAACATATTATCTTTTATTACATGCACATTATTAACAAAATGTAATACTTTAGTTTGTGCACCACCCGAGCAATGCACCATTCCATTAATTTGGGAACGATATTTATCTAAAATCTTTTTAATAATTGGCGCATAAGTTCTAGTTGGGGAAAGCACTAATTTTCCAGCATCTAAAATTGATCCTTCAACAGCATCAGTTAATTTCTTAGTTCCTGAATACACCAAATCCATAGGTACTGAAGGATCGAAACTTTCAGGATATTTCTGAGCTAATATTTTTGAAAAAACATCATGACGAGCAGAAGTCAATCCATTACTTCCCATGCCTCCATTGTACTGTGTTTCATAATTTGCCATTCCTGAAGAAGATAAACCAACAATAACATTTCCTTCTTTTATATTGGCATTATCAATTACATCAGACCTTTTCATTCGAGCTACAACAGTAGAATCAACAATAACAGTTCGCACCAAATCCCCAACATCTGCTGTTTCACCTCCAGTAGAAATAATATTTACACCAAACTTTTTGTATTCAGCTAAAAGCTCTTCAGTACCATTAATAATTTCAGAAAGTACATCTCCATTTATAACAGATTTATTTCTACCAATAGTAGAAGATAACATAATATTATCGACCGACCCAACACATAATAAATCATCAATATTCATTATAAGTGCATCCTGAGCTATTCCTTTCCAAACTGAAGCATCACCGGTTTCCTTCCAATACATATAAGCTAATGATGATTTTGTTCCTGCACCATCAGCATGCATTATTAAACAGTAGTCATCATCACCAGTTAAATAATCAGGAACAATTTTGCAAAATGCAGATGGAAATAATCCCTTATCTACATTCTTAATTGCATTATGCACATCTTCTTTGTCTGGAGAAACACCTCTTTGATTATATCTATCTGTTGCCATAATTGTAAAAAAAAGCATCCTAATATATTAGGATGCTTTTTTAGATTTATATGTTAGTTACTTTTTTTTATCAGTAGCTACTTCTTTTGTAGCAGCAGGAACATAATCTTCTCTTAATACTTTAAAAGATGTTCTTCTATTATACTGATTTGCTTTTTCTTTATTCTTTTTAAACTTAATTTTCTTAATGTATTTTTCAGTCAACACATCACCTTCTTTAAATCTACCATCTTTTTTCTCAATTACAAATGGTTCATTTTCTCCAATTCCTTTTGCAACTAATTGTCCGGCATCAATTCCTTGACTAATTAAGTAAGCCACACAAACATCAGCTCTCTGTTGCGAAAGTTTATTGTTTTGAGCATCAGAACCAATATAATCTGTATGTGATTTCAACTCAACTACAACATTAAGATTATCTTTTAATGTTTCTGCTAAAATATCTAAATCAGCAAGTGATTGTGGTCTTAGATCAGATTTATTAAAGTCATATTCAATTCTAGGAAGAACAACTTCTTTTTTGACAGGATCAACTGATATATCAATAATAAATACTTTATTATTTTCAATACCTACTGTAGTTTCGTTTACTGATTTATTTAAGTAGCCTTCAGTATTTACTACAACTTCATAAGAAGTTAATGGTTTTAAAGTAAACTCATAAATACCTGTATTATCTGTTTCCACCTCATTAGCTGTACCATCATTACCAATTAACTGAACTTTAACACCAGTCATTATTCCTCCAGTTTTGGAATCCGTCACAACTCCTTTTAAAGCTAATTGTAATGGAGGTAATTCAAATTGGTAAATATCATCTCCTCCCTTCCCTCCATCTCTGTTAGAAGTTAAATACCCTCTTTCTCCATCTTTTTCAATAATCATACTAAAATCATCAGCTGATGAATTGATAGGTGATTTTAGGTTTACTGGTAATTTATAGGCTCCATTTTCATCTTGTGAAGTTTTATAAATATCTAGCCCTCCCATACTAACATGTCCATTAGATGAAAAATAGATAGTCCCATCTGTATGCAAGAAAGGGAACATCTCATCACCAGGCGTATTTACCATAGGTCCTAAATTTACAGGATCACTCCATGTGTTTCTTTTACCTTTAACAGAAATCCATAGATCCTTCCCTCCATATCCACCTGACAAATCAGATGAAAAAATCAAAATTGTTTCATCTTCACTTAAAGTAGGGTGTCCTATAGTAGTGTTACTATCTACTTTTATTTGTAATAATTGAGGAGTTCCCCATAATTTACCTTTACGCTCAGCAACATAAATTCCACAACCCAATGCTTTTTTCTTTTCTACCTTACATTGTGTTAAATACATAACTGTACTTCTTTTATTCAAAAAAACAGAACCTTCATTTCCTTCCGTATTTATTGGCTCAGGCACTACAACTGGAGCACTCCACTTACCTTTTTTATTAATTTTAGTTAAATAAACATCTGAAAAAGGCTCCCCTGTTCTTTCATCTATTTTATCCGTTAAACCTCCTGCACGAGAAGAAGTAAAATACATTTCAGTATATTCACCATTTCCAAAAGCAGGTGAATAATCACTATTTCTAGAGTTTACTAAAGGCATTAACTCAACCTTATATCGTGTAGGAAAATCTTTCCATTTTAAAGCAAATTCACATGATTTTAAACCCATTTCACCATTTACATCATTCGGGTTTAATTGCATATATTTTGTATATTGAATTTTCGCTTCAGCTAAATCATCTTGCATCCTTAACACATCAGCATAACGCAAATACACAATAACATCAGGATATTTCGCTTTAATTGCTCTCTTGTAATAACTTTCAGCTCTCTTAATATTGCCTGACATACGATAACATTCAGCCTCCTTAAAAATAATTTCAGCCTTAACAGCTTTAATTTTAGTTTTTTGGTAAGCCTGTTTATATAACTCGGCTGCTTTTACATATTGCTCAAGGCTAAAAGCTTTGTCAGCTTTTATCATTTTTCTGCTCTTTTTCTGAGCATAAAGATCATTCCCAACTAGAGAGAATAGAAAAATAAATATAGCAAGTAAGCGTAAAATTCTTTTCATTTTATTGTGTTTAAAATTCCTGCTAAAATAAGGAATAATTTATGAAGTTTTAAAAAACAGAAGCTTAGGGTTATCAGCAACCCATTGTTAATAGGGTTATAACTTAGCAGATTTAACTGTTTTTACAATTCTACCTGCAATTTTATACGGGTCAGCATTAGATGCTGGTCTTCTATCTTCTAACCATCCTTTCCATCCATTCTCTACTACAATAATCGGAATTCTAATAGATGCCCCTCTATCAGAAATACCATAAGTAAAATCGTTAATAGCAGCTGTTTCATGCAATCCTGTTAATCTTTGCGCATTATGTTCTCCATAAACTTCAATATGCTCTTTAGTTACTGGACGGAAAGCCTCACAAATTTTCTCATAAGTTTCCCTAGAACCACACTCCCTTAAAGTAGTATTAGAGAAATTGGCATGCATACCCGATCCATTCCAATCTCCTTTAATTGGTTTAGGGTGATACTCAATATAATAATTATAATCTTCTGTTAATCTATCTAACAAATAACGAGCAATCCAAAGTTCATCACCTGCTTTTTTAGCTCCTTTAGCAAACAATTGAAACTCCCATTGTCCACAAGCAACTTCCTGATTAATTCCTTCAAAGTTAATTCCTGCTTCAATACACAAATCAGCATGCTCTTCAACTAAATCTCTTCCATGTGTGTTTTTACCGCCTACTGAACAATAGTACATTCCTTGCGGGCCAGGATAACCTCCTAAAGGAAAGCCTAAAGGTAATTGCGTTTCGACATCCATAATAAAATATTCTTGTTCAAATCCAAACCAAAAATCATCATCATTATCATTAATTTTTGCTCTTCCATTAGACTCATGTGCGGTTCCATCAGCATTTAGCACCTCATTCATAACCAACCAGCCGTTAATTCTTGAAGGATCAGGGAAAATTGCCACAGGCTTAAGCAAACAATCAGAAGAATTACCAACAGCTTGTCTTGTAGAGCTACCGTCAAAAGCCCAAACAGGACATTCTTCTAAAGAACCATTAAAATCATCAACAACTTTTGTTTTGCTTCTCATATTCTGAGTTGGAGAATAGCCATCTAACCAAATGTATTCTAATTTAGATTTCATAATTTTCGTTTAATGTGTGTAGGATTATTGATGAGGCAAATATAATTTAAAAATGAAAAGAAAACAATTTAAGCACCTCATTGAAAATTAGATTTATCAACATTATAAAGTAATAAAAAGTTGAAAAAAACTCTCTAATAAATAGAAAAATAGAGGTAAGCTATATAGATTAATAATAATAGAACACCTTCCGTTCTGGATATCTGACGTTTTGAAAAAGCATAAATAAATAAACTAATTATAAAGGTAATAACAATCATCCAAACATAATCAAAGGACAGAATAGCAGAGTCAATAATAGTAATCTCCTTTATACTAGCTACCACCCCTAATACTGCTAAAATATTAAAGATATTTGAACCAATTAAATTTCCTACTGCTAAGTTATGTTCTTTTTTAAGTGCCGCAACAATTGAAATTGCCAGTTCAGGAATACTTGTACCAATAGCCACCACTGTAACGGCAATAACTCGTTCAGAAATTTCAAATTTCTTTGCAATGGCAATAGTACCATCTACCAAATAATCAGCGCCAAATTTCAATACAAGAATTCCAGCAATCAAAAAAACTAAACTCTTAAATAATGAATCCTGTGAAGCTTCTTCCAATAATTCATCCTCATCAGGAGCAGATTTCAAGTTTTCTTTTCGAGATTTACTAATTAAGAGCCAAGTAAACAGCAACAATAAAAAGATGAATAAAAATCCTACTTCTTGTGGAATCCCGTTAAAATAAAACAGCACAGCACCAAAAATTAAAGAAGCCAGTAATAAAACAGGATAGTTTAAAGTTGCTGTTTGATCAGATATTTTCACTCTAAAAATAAGAGCCGTAACCCCGAGTACTAAAGTTATGTTTGCAATATTGGAACCAATAACATTCCCAAAAGCAATATCATTACTACCGTTCAAAACAGCTTGCAAACTCACAAATAATTCAGGAGCTGAAGTAGTAAAAGAAACTACGGTCATACCTACAACTAAGGTTGAAATACGCATTTTTAAGGCCAAAGCAACTGACCCTCTAACTAATAACTCTCCACCAAAAAAAAGCAAGAGTAAACCTAACAATAAAGAAATAGTTGGACTCATTATTTTGTTATATCAAAGTCGTCCTTAATACTTTTAGAGCTGTCACGAATCTCTTTTTTAATATCATTAGAAGCATCTTTAACCTCACGCATTGCCTTTCCTAATCCCTTAGCTAATTCTGGTATTTTCTTAGAACCAAAAAAAATAACAATAAACAATAGCACAATAATAATTTCAGGCCCTCCTATAAATAATAACATAACGCAAAAATAAAAAAAGCCCTCTCAAAGAAAGGGCTTTTTAATTAAAATTATAAATAATTATTTTCTTTTAACTTTTTCTTCTTTCTTTTTAATTGTATCCAACATAATAGGTGAAGCTACAAATAACGAAGAGTAAGTACCCACCACAACACCCACCAATAAAGCAAACATAAATCCTCTAATTACTTCACCACCAAAAATAAAGATAATTAAGAGAACACAGAAAGTAGTTAAGGAAGTATTGATCGTTCTACTTAATGTACTGTTTAAAGCTCCATTAATCAATTCGTGAACACCTTTCTTTTTATTATCGTTCATATACTCTCTTACACGGTCAAACACAACTACAGTATCATTTAGTGAGTAACCAATAATCGTAAGAATAGCAGCAATGAATGCTTGGTCAATCTCTAATGAGAAAGGTAAAATTCCGTAAAAGATAGAGAAGATTGAAAGTACAATTAATACATCATGGAATACTGCAACAACAGCACCCAAACTAAATTGCCATTTTCTAAACCTAACTAAGATATATAAAAAAATCACTAGTAATGAAAAGAATACTGACCATACGGCCGCATCCTTAATGTCATCAGCAATAGTAGGTCCCACTTTTTGTGAACTCATTATTTCATATTCCAATCCAGTAGTTGACAACCCTTCAGATAATTTTGATTCAACAATTAAATCAGTAGTAGGTTCACTATTCTCAATCATAAATGAAGTTGTAACTTTTACCTGATTATCATCACCAAAAGTTTTAACTTGAGGAGTATAATTCAAACCATCTGCATCAACAAATACATCCGTTAATGCTGACCTTAATTCTTCATTATTTACTGTATCATCAAAGCGAACAACATAAGTTCTTCCTCCAATAAAATCAACACCATAATTTAATCCTTTAGTAACTAAAGAACCTATACCTAATAATACGATTACAGCAGAAAGAATATAAAATCTTTTACGCTTACCAATAAAATCAATATTAATATTTTTGAAAGCCCCTTCAGTTAATTTAGTTGCAAAGGAAATTGTTTTCCCTTTATTTAAACGATAAGAAATTACTAGACGTGTAATAAATATTGCAGCAAAAAGTGAAGTTAAAATACCGATAATTAAAGTAGTAGCAAAACCTTTAATTGGTCCTGTACCGAAAGTATAAAGAATAATACCCGTTAACAATGTAGTTACATTGGCATCAATAATTGAACTGTAAGCATTGTTATACCCATCTTCAATTGCTAAACGCAAACCTTTACCATTGCTAAGTTCCTCTCGGATACGCTCATATATAAGTACATTCGCATCAACCGACATACCAATTGTAAGGATAATACCTGCAATTCCAGGTAAAGTAAGTACCGCACCTAATGAGGAAAGCACTCCAAATATAAAGAAGATATTCGCTAATAATGCAATGTTCGAAACCACACCTGCACCATTATAATAGAATATCATATATGCTAATACTAAAAGTAAGGCAAATATAAATGATGTTAAACCAGAACTAATCGCCTCTTCACCTAATGAAGGACCAACTATAGCTTCTTCAATAATACGAGCAGGAGCAGGCAATTTACCTGACTTTAAAATATTTGCTAAATCCTTTGCTTCATTTACTGTAAAGTTACCAGTAATTGAAGAACGACCACCAGCAATTTCAGCTTGTACAGTTGGGTAAGAATATACATAACCATCTAAAACGATCGCTACTGATTTCTTAATGTTTTCAGCTGTTAATCTTTTCCATTGTTTTGCACCTTCAGCATTCATTTCCATTGACACCTCAGCTGATGAAGCAAATTGCCCAAACACCTGAACAGCATCCGTTACTACATCACCCTCCATAGCTGACTTTCCGTTTCTATCCGACTTCAGCGCAACTAATTGTACAAATTTTCCATCAGGATCATAAGGCTTAACAGTATAAGCAAACTTTACATCAACAGGGAAGAATTTTCTGATTGCATCATCTTTCAAATATACATTTAAAGCAGCAGTATCCTTTACAGCACAGAAACCAACAACTGGACCTTCGTTCAATTGATTTTGTTGATCAACATTAGGATACAATAAAGCATACAAAGGATTCTGAGAAGCAAATTCTTCAAAACTTAAATTATTAGCAGTACTATCAGCAGCTAAAGTATCCGCTTCAATTTCAGCTAATAAATCACTAGTTTTATCTTGAGTAGTATCTTCTTGTTCAACTACCTCTTCAACCTGAGTAGTTTCAACTTTTACTGAATCCTCTTCAACAGTTACCGCTTCAGCAGTTTCTCTTAAAAAAGCATTAGCGGATTCCAATGCTTGAAACAATTCTTTGTATTCGTAAGTTTCCCAGAATTCTAATTGTGCAGTTGATTGTAATAACTTACGAGCTCTTTCAGGATCTTTAATGCCAGGTAATTCAACTAAAATTCTACCTGCAGTCTCCAATCTTTGGATGTTTGGCTGTGTTACTCCAAAACGGTCAATTCTACTTCTTAAGATATTGAATGAACGAGCAATTGCATCTTCAACTTCAATTTTCAATACTTCAATAACCTCTAGGTTAGTTGAAGAAAACTGTACCTTATCTCTTAAATCAGGAGTAGAAAAAAGAGCAGATAAACCCGTATTTGCAGCTGGAGCTAATTTTTCATATTCCCTTCCGAATATAGTAACAAAATCATCTTGACTATCTTCTTGTGCGCTTAAAGTGTTTGCAATTGCTGCATTAAAAGTTTCATCTTTATTCTGATTAGAAAGTGCTTTTACCACATCAACAACCATAACCTCTAAGGTAACATTCATACCTCCTTTAAGGTCAAGCCCTAAGTTAATCTCTCTTTGCTGACATTCAGCATAAGTGTAGGAAGTCAATAAAATATCGAAAACCTGTTCACTACTTATCGAATCCAAGTAGAATTTTTCCTTTACTTCTCTTTCATCTTCATTGAAATCAGCAGCATAAGCTACTGCATCATCTTCAACTCCATTAGCAACCCAAGTAAACGATAGTTGATATAAACAAACTATTGCGAATATGATTGCGAAAATTTTTATAACATTTCTGTTTTGCATAATCTTTATTTTTATCTTATTTTTAAGGTCGGCAAATATAAACTTTCAAAGTAAATAATACAACTACTATATAGGAAACTTTAAGCTGAACAAATAAGATAATAATTCATCAGGCTATGCTATTCAAAAAATATTGCGTTTTTTTGTAAAAACTTTCCTTTATGACTTTAAAAAATCTTTTTTTATTATTTTTTATTTTTTGCTTTACTTCCTCATTCTCACAAATGACTTTAAACAGAGATACAAGCCTTACTATTACTGAAAATGGAATCGCTTTTAGCTCTGCTTTTTCAGGAGGAATCAATGCCGGACAGTTTTCTGAAATTGATTTGAATTTAGATGGTAAAATGGACTTAGTTGTTTTTGATAAATCAGGAAATAAAATAAGCCCTTTTATTAATGATAACGGAAATTACATTTACGCTCCAAAATACAGAAGTGCTTTTCCTAAATTACATGACTGGATGCTACTTGCTGATTATAACTGTGATGGGAAAAATGACATCTATACTTATTCTTCTGGAGGAATGGCAATTTATGAAAACACTTCATCCACAAATTTAAGTTTTAGCTTAATCACTTCATTGGTCCTTTCTAATTACGGATCAAACAATCTTAATATTTATATAAGCCCAGTTGATATACCTGCTATCGCTGACATAGATTATGATGGGGATTTAGACATACTAACTTTCTCAATTTTAGGAGGCTTTGTTGAATACCATAAAAACATGGCTATGGAACTTACGGGCAATTGCGATACAGTTGCTTTTGAATTTTCCGAAAGTTGTTGGGGCTTGTTTTATGAAGGATTAAACTCTTATATTTTGAATTGTCCTAATTGCCAATGTCCACCTATTGTTAACCCTAATGCTGCAGACGAAAAGCAAAAACATGCTGGTTCCACTTTGTTAGCTATTGATATTGACAATGACAATGACATGGATTTAGTTTTAGGGGATGTAAGTTATAATAACCTAAACTTGTTAATTAATGGAGGGGATAATCAAAATGCACTTATGATTAGTGTCGATTCTATTTTCCCACAGAACCATAGCAATACCATTGCAGCCGATATGCATGTTTATCCTGCAACTTATTACCTAGATGTTACTAATGATGGTGTTAAGGATTTAATTGTAACCACTAATAGTCAGAATAATTCTGAGAACTTTGAAAGCAGTTGGCTTTATAAAAATGCAGGACAAACTAATAATCCTGATTTTAACTTTGTACAAACTAACTTTTTGCAAAGCGATATGATTGATTTAGGAAAATCAGCATTTCCTACTTTTTATGATTATAATAATGATAGTTTATTGGATTTAGTAGTTGGTAATTATGGTTACCATGTTGCATATAACGACCCTATATCTTCTTTAGCACTTTTTGAAAATACGGGCACAAAAGATATTCCTAAATATGATTTAATAGACCGAGATTGGCAAGGGATTTCAACTGTAAATTTAAATACTAACTTAAATATTCCTGTCCTAAACATAAGCCCAACTTTTGGTGATTTGGATGGAGATGGCGATAAAGATATGCTTTTAGGTGATGCGGATGGGGAGTTGCATTATTTCAATAATCAGGCAGGAAATTTCAATATAACTCTGCCCAATTACTTTAGTATTGATGTAGGTTATTTTTCTCAACCTCAATTAGTGGATGTCGACCGTGATGGCTTACTAGATATTATTATTGGCGAACAAGATGGATCCCTAAACTATTGTCCAAATTCAGGGACAGTAACAAATGCTGCATTCGACACTATTATTAAAAACTGGGGCGGTATTGATGTAGACACTAATTATTTTAGTTCTGGCTATAGCAGCCCTAAGTTAATTGACAGTAATGGAGTTTATCAACTTTTCGTAGGCTCATACACTGGCACAATTTATCAATTTACGAATATTGACGGAAACCTAAGCGGACAGTTTTTACCTGTTTACAGCACTGCAGCTAATCTTTGGGATGGCGGAAAATGTGCTTTTGCTTTGGCTGATATTAATAACGACAATCAACTTGAAATGATACTAGGAAACCTTTCGGGGGGTATTGCTTATTTTAGTAGCGATACTTTACTAAATGACACATCAACAACAAATACACTTAACAATAAGCAAACAAACTTTAGCATTTACCCTAACCCTGCTAATGGTCAAGTAACAATTGAATCTAGTGAAATAGGAATTGTAAAGATTATAAACCTTTTAGGGAAAACGATTTACAAAGCAAGAAAGAGTAGCTACCTAATTGAAATTAATACTTCCAAATTTGCTAAGGGAATCTACATTTTACAACTAAATGGAATGACTAGTAAAGTGCTTATTCAATAAT
>JACNFT010000065.1 GCA_014384505.1 Cryomorphaceae bacterium
TTTTTAATACTATTGACCACCCAGCTTCAGAAACATATTGCTTTGCAACAAAGAACACTCCAAAAACTGCAATTCCTATAAAAAAGTAGTTATTGAATAGTAAACTTGGCCATGCTCTATGAGCATCAGTAGAAAAACCGTAAATCAGTGCAATTAAACCAATAGCCATAAGTGCCATTGAAAAATTTTTTGCTTTTTTATCTATTGTAAACATTCTATATCTATTTTAATTTTGACCGTAATGTTGTAATTCCTCTTGAACATAAAGCGTGATTTTCCATCTTTCCTCTTCATTAATTTGAGATGCATGAGGACCCATAGCACTTAAACCATAAGTAATTGCATGAAAAATATGTCCTGCTTTTAAATCACACATTGGTAAGTCACATCTTCTTTTTAACTTATCATCATTATAATGCGGTACTGCAGAATAAACAGGATGCATGATAGTTCCATCACCAGCTCCAGTTTTACCATGACAATGTTCACAAAACATTCCGTAAAGAGCCTTTCCATCTGATACATTTTTATCATTCTTTTCAATAGGATTCACGGCTGTATTTCCTGCTGACAAATAGCCTTCTAAACTTCCATCATAGTTAAATGTAGAAAGATAGCCTCTAGGAATAGTTCCATCAACAGGCAATTGAGCATTTAAGCCAGTAATTACATTTTCACCATAAGTTTCAAGAGATGGAGAACGATACATATTAGGCATAAATTCATAACCAGGGTCAGAATCTCCACCACAAGATGATAAGAATACAACTACTGAAACAACAGCTAATTTTAAAATTAATTTATTCATAGTTATGCGTCTTTTTCGTTAATTTCAGTAGCTCCAGTTTTAGTAAGCATTGCTTTTACTGCCGCTACATCTCCTTCAACTTCAATTTCCATTAGGAATTTATCATCAGTAGTTCTTACATCAGGACTATCCGACACTCCACCTGGATACAGTCCGTTTCTTATTAAATAAGTAATCGACATTAGGTGAGCTGCAAATAGTACTGTACATTCAAACATAATAGGGATAAATGCGGGCATATTATGGTAGAAAGTAAAGTTTGGCTTACCACCAATGTTCTGTGCCCAATCCACAATCATAATGTTCCAAATCATCAAAGCTGCAAGAAACAGACCTATACAACCATAGATAAAAGCAGTAATTGCCATTCTAGTTTCTTTTAAACCCAAAGCTTTATCCAAACCGTGGACAGGGAAAGGGGAATACACTTCCTTAATATCAATTTTATTAGCGCGAATTTCTTTTACTGCTGCCAATAAAACTAGCTCGCAATCAAAAATTCCGTATAGTGTGTTTTTACTCATTATTTCTTATTTTTATATTCTGAACCAGAAGATTTAAGAATCGATTTTAATTCTGCTTGTGCAATTACCGGGAAAGTTCTTGCATATAACAGGAACAATACAAAGAAGAAACCTATAGTTCCAACATATATTCCTAAATCAATAAATGTTGGGGAGAACATTGACCAAGAAGAAGGTAAGAAATCTCTATGCAGAGAAGTTACAATAATTACAAAACGCTCAAACCACATTCCAATATTTACAAAAATTGACAAAATAAATGTTGCCACAAAACTCTTTCTTATTGAACTGAACCAATACAGTTGTGGTGTTAACACATTACAAGTCATCATAATTGCATATGCCCACCAGTAAGGACCTGTTGCTCTATTCAAGAAGGCATATTGCTCAAATTCAACACCCGAATACCATGACATGAAAAGCTCAGTAATATAAGCTGTACCTACTAACGAACCTGTAAGTAAGATAATAATATTCATATACTCGATATGCTTAATGGTAATATACGCTTCCATATTAACTACTTTTCTCATAATAATAAGTAAAGTCTCTACCATAGCAAAACCTGAGAACAATGCCCCTAATACAAAGTATGGAGGGAAAATTGTTGTATGCCAACCTGGGATGATTGAGGTTGCAAAATCCATAGATACAATAGAGTGTACCGAGAATACAAGTGGTGTAGCTAAACCAGCTAATACTAAAGAAACTTCTTCAAATCTTTGCCAGTGTTTTGCCTTACCACTCCAACCAAAAGAAAGAAAAGAATATAATTGTTTTTTCATAGGTGCGGTTTTCGCACTCATTCTATCTCTTATCATGGCGAAATCAGGTATCAAACCAATGTACCAAAATACTACTGAAACAGAGAAATAAGTCGAGATTGCAAATACATCCCAAAGTAAAGGAGAGTTAAAGTTGACCCAAAGTGAACCAAACTGATTAGGAATAGGAAAAACATAATAAGCTAACCAAGGGCGACCCATATGAATTAATGGAAAAAGAGCTGCTTGCGCTACTCCAAAAATTGTCATTGCTTCAGCTGAACGGTTAATAGACATTCTCCATTTTTGACGAAACAATAAAAGTACTGCAGAGATCAATGTCCCTGCATGACCAATACCAATCCACCATACAAAGTTAGTAATATCCCAAGCCCAGTTAACGGTTTTGTTAAGCCCCCAAGCACCAATACCTGTACCAATTGTATAGGCCATACAAAGCACACCCCAAATGAATAGTACTAATGATAAAGAAAATAATATCCACCAATATTTGTTGGCCTTTCCCTCAACAGGCTTTGCAATATCTTTTGTTATATCATGGTAGGATTTATTACCAATAATTAACGGATCTCTAATTTCTGCTTCTTTTTGCATATCTATATATTAAGCTTTATTTCTAATTTTTGTTTGATAGAACACTGACGGGTCAGTATTTAAGTGTTCTAATAATGCATATGATCTTGTATCTTTTTTCATAGCTTGAACTTGATGAGTATCATCATTCACATCACCAAATACAATTGCATTAGTAGGACAAGCTGATGAACAAGCCGTTTGAGCATCTGCATCAGCCACTCTTGTTCCCGCTTTTTTAGCATCCAATTTAATTTCTTGAATTTTTTGGATACACATACTACATTTTTCAATAACTCCTCTTGAACGCACAACAACATCAGGATTCAATACCATTTTACCATAGTCATCATTCATATTGAAATCAAACT
>JACNFT010000006.1 GCA_014384505.1 Cryomorphaceae bacterium
AATTAAATGTTTTCATTCTTCTTCTAACTCCTCCATTGTCAAAATGAGTACGAAAGTTCATGTCAAAAGTAATAGAAGTATTAGGGGCTAAAGTTGAAGGTAAAAAAACTTTTAGAATTGTATTATCTAATTCCATTTTAACAGCTGTACCGTTTACTGTCATCTTATCAATAATAGTTCCTAGTTTTTTTGATTCATACTTACCATAATTAGGTTTTTTGTTGTTTTGTTGTTGTAACTCATCCAGGTAAGAATCTGGCTGAAAAGCATTTTGATACAAGTGAAAATAAACAAAATCTAATCCATCAGCAGAATTATTGGTATAGGTTAATTGTTCAGTTCCTTCAATGATATCTGTTACTTCATCAATATTTACATCAATTTTATAATATACATCTTGCTGCCAATATGCTTTATTTGGCATTTTGTTTTTCCAGTAATTTGGATTGTCAGCATTCTGATAAGTATTTGGTGTTGCTAAAGGATTGTATTTCTCCTGTGCAAATGATAATGTGCTAACAAAAAGTGTAGCTACTAATAAAAGGTTTTTCATAGTTAATTTTTAAAGTATGCAAATTTACAATTCCTATTTGTAAAATTGCCTGTTTTCCTTAGCATTCGATATGCTAGCATTTAGTTCAAATCCTGTGAGTAGTATAATGGAATTAAAGTACATCCAGATAAGAATAATCATAAGAGTACCAATGGAGCCATACACCTTATTGTGCTGTGCGAAATGATTAATGTAATAATTAAATCCAATTGAGGTGATGATTATTCCTAAAGTAGCTAGTATGGAGCCAGCAGTAAAAAATTTCCATTTTCTTTTAGTTGCAGGTCCAAAATGAAAAAGGATTGCAATACCAGAAAATAACATAGCAAGCATCACAAACCATTTTCCGTAAAGGATCAAATCAGCCGAAAATTTACTTATAATTTCAAAATCAGTAAGATAATTGACAGCCACCTTCCCAAAAATAATAAGTCCTATTGCAATAATTAAAAGCAATGCAAGAAAAAAAGTTAGAGTTAGAGAAAGTGCTTTTTCTTCGAATAAAGATCGGGATTCATTTATATGATAAGAGAAATTAAAAGCCTCAATTAATGAACTCATACCATTAGCAGAAAAATATAGCGCCAAGATAAAACCTATAGAAAGTAGCCCACCTCTTGGATTGTTTATTATATCGTCAAGGGTGTTAAAAGTAATTTCATTGGTTGATGGCGGTAATACAACCGATAAAACTTCCATGAGTGTTTCTTGCAAACCATCAATTGGGATATAAGGGATAAGCGTAAAAAAAACAATAATGGAAGGAAAAAACGCTAAGAAAAAATTGAATGCTAAAGAAGAAGCTCTGGTAGTAATAGCACCTTCAATTAATCCTTTCCAAAAGAAAATAGTTACATCATAAATACTAAGCCCTGCAAAACCTAGAGGCTTTATTTTTTTGGCAATATTTTGGATGAATTGTATCATTTAAATCGCCTTTAAGCTTAAATCAAAATTGAGTACTGAATGCGTTAAGGCACCAACTGAAATAAAATCAACACCACATTTTGCATATTCAGCAATGGTTTCTTCTGTTATCCCGCCACTAGATTCAGTTTGACATTGTTTGCCAATAATTGCAACTGCTTGCTTGGTTGTTTTATAATCAAAATTATCGAGTAGAATTCGTTTTATGCCTCCTTGGGAAAGTATTTCATTTACTTCTGTTAAGTCTCTGGCTTCTACAATTATATCAAGGTTTTTATTGTTTTCAGTAAGGTAGGTTTTTGTTTTTTGTATTGCATTTGCAATTCCTCCTGCAAAATCAATATGATTGTCTTTTATCATAATCATATCATACAGACCAAACCTATGGTTTTCGCCACCACCAATTTTAACAGCCCATTTTTCAATGTTTCGGTTAAGGGGAGTAGTTTTTCGAGTATCTAATAATTTACAATTAGTACCTGCAATCAAAGTATTTAGGTAAGCTGTTTTAGTTGCAATTGCACTCATGTGTTGCATACAATTAAGAGCTAATCGTTCGCCAGTTAAAATAGAGATAGAACTCCCTTTTACAATAAATGCAATATCACCAAATTTAACTTTATCACCATCTTTTAGTAATTGCTTTATTTTGAGTGAAGAATCAACTTCCTTGAAAATCATTTTGGCTAATTCAATGCCTGCGATTATACCATTATCCTTAACTAATAAATGGGCTTGGCTAGTTGCATTGGATGGAATACTAGCTAGTGAGGTATGGTCGCCATCACCAACATCTTCAATAAGTGCATTTTGTATAAATTTTTTCAGGTCTTTCTCTATCATACAATCAAAATTATTAATATTGCCAAAAATACAAAAAATGAAGATTGTATTACTCACTATAGGAAAGACATCAGAAAAGTATTTGATTGAGGGAATTGCCCAATATCAAAAACGCTTGAAGCATTACACGCAATTTGAAATGCTTGAGATTTTAAATATTAAAAATGCTAAGAATTTTTCTAATGCTGAACTGATGAAAAAAGAAGGGGAATTGATATTAAAGCAATTACTAAGTTCTGACCATTTAGTACTTTTGGACGATAAAGGCAAAGATTTTACATCCCCTAAATTTGCCGAAAAGTTACAAAGCTGGATGCTTAGCGGGAAAAAGCGCTTGGTATTTGTTGTTGGAGGGGCTTATGGATTTTCTGAAGATATATATGCTAGGGGAAATGAAAAACTATCTTTATCAAAAATGACTTTTTCACATCAAATGGTGCGACTGTTTTTTGTAGAACAAATATATAGAGGATATACAATCCTTAATAATGAACCTTATCATCATCAATAAATGAAACTAGTATTTGCTACCAATAACCCTAATAAATTATCTGAATTACAAGCTTTAGTTCCTGATGGGATTGAAATTTTAAGTTTAGCAGCTATTAATTGTAATGAAGAATTACCTGAAACAAATCCTACTTTGGAAGATAATGCCTTGCAGAA
>JACNFT010000031.1 GCA_014384505.1 Cryomorphaceae bacterium
GAACAAGTTTATGCAGTAATTTTGTAATTCGAAAAGTATATAATACACTATTTAGAATTGCAATATGTTTGGCTATTTTAGCAATCCTTTTACTTGTTTGGGCTGAACTTGCTGCAGGAATATTTTAAAAAATAAAGTTGTTTCCTACTCCATACCTTTTCAGCTTTCAGTTGTAATAAATTTAGCTTATTTTTGTGGAATATATTTTACACACAAACTATCATCAAAAACATAAATATGGAGCAAGAAAAATTTTTAGAACAACATATATTTACAGGTTTAAAAAACCTTAATGATGGGTTTGCAAAGGATGAAATACATTTTTTTTCTGAATTAGATTTTGAAATCATTCTTCAACGAGCTGAACATTTTGGACTCAGCATTTATAGTATTGATCCTTGGATTAAAAGTGAAGTGCTTGAAGCTTCATCACATGAAGATCATAAAAAGAAAGCAACTGATCCAAGATGGTATAAGAAAGAATTTTTGACGCTTAAAATTAGCCAAGCCGGACTTTTTTATTCCGCAAAATATAAAGTTTCCAAAAAACTTTTAGCAAGATAGTTTAGATCGCACTTTGTGTAATCTAGTGAAAAGAGTAGTGGTTATAATCTTGCTGCCCTGCTTTTATTTTGTTCTTGCTATCTACATACAAAACCACATTTTTTATATTCAGTTTTTGAATTGCAGAAATTAAAGTGTCTATTATCTCATAGTTAGGTTTGTCATTTTGACTGGTAATTGAATGTGTTTATTTTTAACAACATTCCATCCTCCTAATTTATTTTTATAGGAATATATAGATAAATCGGTTACTTTATTAATACCCTTAGCAGCAAATAAATGTTGATTTGGTGATAGTTTTTTATTGTCAAAAATCCATTCAATGGCATAAGCATCTGATAAAACTGTAAATTCATTTGATTGAAAGTAAGCTCGGTAAAAATCACTATTAGAAGGTATTGAGATTACGTTCTTTAAAACAGTTGCTACATCTCTAGGTAAATAATAGTTTAAGCCTTGGTTTTTGAAACTAGAAGTGAGACAAGGAAGTGTATTATTCCAGTCGATTGATTTGGTAAATCTTTCGCTTTATAAGACAACTTTTTTGTCTTTATTCTTTTGAATAACTTGTCTAGTTTAAATTCTCCACACTCAACGTTATCATAATCATCAAACGTTTTTTGCTCTTTGTTAGCTAGTAGAATGTAGTACTGCTACCCCGATACTTTTATTCTTTAATATCTCTTATTCTTAACTGCAAACTTTTTTTACCATTCCATTCATTTTCATCAATAGAATAACAAACATCAAAAGTTTGATTGTCTTTAATAATCTCAAAATACTCTCCCATCCCAAAACCAATTCCAGCAATAGCCCCTTTATTTTTTTTTGCATTAATCCTTAAGTGAGTTTTATCCTCTCCTACTTGCATTCCATAACCATTATCAATTACTCCCTTGCTAACAAAAATAGGCGATAAATTTTTAGGTCCAAAGGGAGAAAACTGCTTTATGATTCGGTAAAGCTTATCATCCACAGCATCAATATCAATTACTTTATCAATATTAATTTTTGGGGTAAGCTGATCTTCAGTAATGGATTCACTTACTGATTTTTCAAAGGCATCAATAAACTGAGGCAAATTCTCTTTTTTAATACTTAGTCCGGCAGCATATTTATGTCCTCCAAACTTTTCACAAAGGTGTTCGCACTTAGCTATTGCACTATATAAATCAAAATCGTGTACCGAACGAGCAGAACCCGTAAGTATTCCATCCTTTTCTGCCAATACAATAGTAGGTTTATAGTGAGTTTCAATTAGTCGAGAGGCAACAATTCCAACCACACCTTTATGCCAATGCTCACTATGAACAACAGTTGATTTTTTTTTCACATCAATCATTTCCAAAGCTTCCATAGTAATACTTTTGTCTAGGCCTTTTCTTGTTGTATTATTCCCCTCAATTTTATCAGCAAATAGCTTTGCTTTTGCATAATCAGTTTCCACTAATATCTCAACTGCTTTTTTGGCATGTTCTATTCTACCAGCCGCATTTATCCTTGGAGCAACACCAAATACTACATCAGTTATTGTTACATCTTTAGTTTTATTTGCTATCTCCATCAATGCCTTTAAACCAACTCTAGGGGTTTTATTTATTTGTTGCAAGCCGTAAAAGGAAAACACTCTATTTTCTCCAGTCATTGGTACAATATCGGCACCAATACTTACGGTAAGCAAGTCCAAGTATTCCATGATTTCAGAAAAATCAATATTATTTTGCTTACTAAAAGCTTGTATCAATTTAAAGCCTACTCCACAGCCCGAAAGCTCCTTATATGGGTAATTACAATCAATTTGCTTGGGATTAAGTATAGCAACCGCTTCAGGCAATTTTTCTCCAGGATTATGGTGGTCGCAGATAATAAAATCAACTCCTTTTTTATTTGCATAATCAACTTGATTGACAGCACGAATACCACAATCTAAAGCAATAATTAAAGCAAAATTATTATCCTTAGCATAATCAATACCTTTTAAAGAAATTCCATAACCCTCATCATACCTACAAGGGATATAATATTCTATTTCCTTTACCTTATTCTTTAAAAAAGAATACATCATAGCAACTGATGTTGTGCCATCTACATCATAATCACCATACACCAAAACCTTCTCCCCATTTGAAATTACAGTCTGAATTCTATCCACTGCTTTCTGCATATTTTTCATAAGGAAAGGATCGTGCAAATGAGATATTTCTGGACGAAAAAATAACTTAGCCTCTTCAAAAGTTGTAATTCCTCTTAGCACCAACAAATGCGACACAATTTCAGATACATTTAAAGCTTTTGATAATTTGGAAACAACTGCATTGTTTGATTCTAATATATTCCAATTCTTCTGCATTACTTACGCATTATTTTAGTTTGTGTTAGAATCGAATATTTATGAATTAGAGCAAATATTTCTTCTATCATCTGCTCATCTACCCCCAATAAATTTGCATTTTCTTTTCTAGTATTTAGTATTTCGAACCATCTATCAATTTGAAAAATAGTTAATTTATTTTCATTTTTAAAATTTGCTATGTGTTCTACAACTTGTTTTCTGTTATTCAGCAACTCAATAATTTTTGTATCAAAATTATCAATCTGATTCCTAAAATTTAGTAACCGACCTTTAAATTTTTCATCTCTTAACTTTGTATCTCTCAATACTAAATTATTCATAATACTATTTAACTCTATAGGAGTAACTTGCTGCTCGGCATCACTTAAAGCTGAAGAAGGATTATGATGTGTTTCAATCATTAATCCATCTAGGTTAATATCCATAGCAGTTTGAGCAATATCCTCAACTAAAGCCGCTTTGCCTGCAATATGACTAGGGTCACAAATAATTGGTAAATCTCTAATTTCTTCTCTTAACTTGATTGGAATTTCCCATTTGGGGTCATTCCTGAAAGCAACTTTCTCATAACTATAAAAACCTCTGTGGATTGCCGCTAATTGTTTTACTCCAACTTTATGTAAGCGTTCAAAAGCACCTAGCCAAAGTCCCAGTTCTGGATGAATAGGATTTTTAACAAAAACAGGAATGTCTACTCCTCTTAAAGCTTCTGCAATTTCTTGGACATAAAAAGGATTTACAGTTGTTCTGGCACCAATCCAAAGCATATCAACCTCTGATTCTAAACACAGTTCAACATGTTTTGCTGTTGCTACCTCTGTAGCTACCTTTAGGCTTGTCTCTTGTTGAATAGTTTTAAGCCAAGACAAAGCATCTTTCCCAATCCCTTCAAATGAGTTAGGTTTGGTTCTTGGCTTCCAAACTCCAGCCCTAAATACATCAGCAGTATCTTCAACTGCTTTAGCAATAGTTAAAAGTTGATTTTCTGATTCTGCACTACAGGGGCCAGCTATCAAGTACGGCTTTTTATGTATAAATTTCTGAAATTCCATTATTTACCATTCACAATAATTACAAATTCTCCTTTAGGTTTTTTCTCTTCAAAATATTCCTTTACGTCTTTCATACTTCCCCTTTTAGTTTCTTCAAATATTTTAGATATCTCTCTGGAAACAGAAACAATTCTATCCTCTCCAAAATATTCCATACACTGACTTAAGGTTTTAACAATCCTATGAGGAGATTCATAAAAAATCATTGTTCTTTCTTCCTCAGCCAATATTTTTAATCTTGTCTGTCTTCCTTTTTTAGAAGGTAAAAACCCTTCAAAAATAAATTTTTCAGAAGGCAGCCCTGAGTTTACTAAGGCAGGGACAAAAGCGGTTGCTCCTGGCAAACAATCTACCTCAATATCGTTTTTAATACATTCACGAACCAATAAAAAACCAGGATCAGAAATTGCAGGTGTTCCTGCATCAGAAACAAGTGCAATTGTTTCTCCCGACTTTAATCGTTCTATCCATTTATTAAGCACCTTGTGTTCATTATGCATGTGGAATGGGGCTAATGGAGTACTTATCTCATAGTGAGTAAATAATTTCCTTGTGGTTCTGGTGTCCTCTGCCAAAACCATATCGACCTCTTTTAATAAGCGTAAAGCTCTAAGGGTTATATCCTCCAAATTTCCTATTGGAGTCGGTATTAAATATAATTTTGACATCTTACAAATTTATAGGAATAAAGGATATAATTCTAGTTTAGGACTGATTCTTATTGTGGGTGCTGGGAAGTGAAAATAATTAAGCCAATGTTTCACTTTTTTTCCAGCTGGACTATTCCATTTTTTTAAGAGTTTAGGAACATCATAATCAAGCGCAATATACCATTCATTATTACCTCCTGTTTTTGTATTGCTTGCATTTAAATATTGAGTATCATCAATTCCAAATCCTACAGCAACATTTAGCCAATCAGGCCAACAGCAAGTTTCGACAAAATGATTAACATCAAAAGTTACCCAGTAGGTTTGGTTCGGATAATCATCTTGCCAAGCATACTTATTGGTTTCTTTTCCTCTTTGTTTGTCTAAATCCCAATAGATATTTGATTGTTTATAATATGAAAACTTAAAATTAATTGCTTTTAAATCATCATTATAATATTGCGCAACAGGCCAGAATGAGCCAGCCGAACCAAGTGCTAAATCCCATTTACTAAAGCCCCAATAAGGGGCGTAAGCATCTTTCATTTCAATTGCTAATTGCAATCCTGAACCAAATGCCGCACCATACCAAAGCGATTTTCTTTCATTCATTCCTGCCCACTTCATTGAAGAAGAAAAAAAATCAGCCGCTTCCAAGCCACCCATAAAATGCCCTACTTTGTCTACATTTAACGCATAAGAAAGATCTGCCCCATCATCAAAATGAAATGGAATTTGTTTGTCAGACCACCATGAATTCTCAACATATAAGTAAGATCCTCCTAATACAGCTGCCAAGCTACTACTTACAACTAATACTCTCCCCATTTTAATTTTTGTAGAGTCAGGTTTTGCTTTAACAGAACAAGCAATTAATACTAAAAGGGAAAGAGGAAACAATCTTTTAAAATTCATAATAAAATAGAATAGCTTTTATACTTTTGTTAGCAAAATTAACAAAACAAATTACGCTAAATGTTTTTAGAATCACAAATAAATCACCCAATGCAAAAAGGAAGTATTGAAGTAATTTGTGGCTCTATGTTCTCAGGTAAAACAGAAGAATTATTAAGAAGACTAAAAAGAGCCCAATTTGCAAAACTTAATATTGCGGTTTTTAAACCCCAAGTTGATAAACGATACGATACTCAGAAAGTAGTTTCTCATGACGAGAATACTATTCAGGCCATAGCTGTTGAAAGTACAAAAGATATTTTGAGACTAGCCAAACAAGCACAAGTTGTCGCTATTGATGAAGCTCAATTTTTTGATTCTGAATTAATTACTGTCTGTAGTGAATTAGCCAATTCTGGGGTAAGAGTGATTATTGCAGGATTAGATATGGATTTTTTAGGAAAGCCTTTTGGAATTATGCCAGAGCTCTTGGCGATAGCAGAGCACATTACTAAAGTACATGCCATTTGTATTGATTGCTGTGCAATTGCCAATCATTCTTTTAGAATGACTGACGATAAAAATCTAATTCAAATTGGTGAAAAAAAGGAATATAAACCTCTTTGTAGAGAATGTTTTTCAAGAAAAATGAGCTAATTAAATGAAAATAATTCACGAAACCATACTAGAAATAGATCTTAATAAATTAGCCAATAATTTTAATTATTTAAAAAGTAAATTAAGCCCAAATACAAAAATTATTGCAGTAATAAAGGCATACGCTTACGGGCATGGCGATATAGCTATTGCAAGTTACCTAGAAAAGTTGGGAGCTCATGCTTTATGGGTGGCTGATTTTGAAGAAGGAACTCGTATAAGAAAAAGTGGAATTAAAATCCCAATTATTATTGCAAATCCTGGCGCAAAAAGTACACAGCAAATTATTGACAATAAATTAGATGTTGTTATTTACAACTCTGAATTACTTCACCTTTATGGGAAATTAGACAAAGAAATTAAGATACATATCAAGTTTGATACCGGTATGAATCGTTATGGGTTTGATGCTAGTGAACTAGATAAACTTGCAGCTGATTTACTAAAATACCCAAAACTAAAAATACAAAGTATTTGCTCGCATTTAGCAGCAAGTGATAATATTGAAAAAGACAGTTTTACAAACGACCAATTCCAAGTTTTTGAGAATTTATCTAATTCATTTTCAAAAAGGTTTAATCAACTTATTGATAGGCATATCCTGAATACAAATGGTGTCTTACGATTTCCGAATAAAGAATATGAAATGGTACGCTTAGGCATAGGGCTCTATGGTCTCAGTAATGATAATAACCTACAACAAGTAAGCACTCTTAAAAGTGTTATTTCTCAAGTAAGAATCATAAAAGAGGGCAGCAAGGTTGGTTATAACGCTTCCTTTGTTGCAAAAGAAGATATGATAATTGGAGTAGTTCCTTTTGGTTATGCTGATGGTTTAAACAGGAAATTAAGCACTAAAAATGGAGTTATTATAGTTCAAAATATCGCGTGCCCAATTATTGGTAAAATTAGTATGGATTCTTGCATGATTAATCTAAAAGGAACAACTGCAAAAACAGGTGATGAAGTGATTATTTTTGGAGAAAAGAATACAATTTCATCAATAGCAAACAAGCTAGGGACCATTCCTTATGAAATTTTTTCTAGTTTAAATAGACGAATTAAGAGGATTTACTCTTGCTGATACCTACTATAAATAGTATATAAAAACATATAACAGATAGTTAAAATGAAAATAAAGAAGTAAGAATCAACAAGCATCAGAAACATAAAAGACATTGGCAGTAAGATTCTATGGATGCCGTCCTTTTTTCTGAATAATTCTTTTATCTGATGATAGAATATTAATAGCAGTAACACTAATCCTAATATACCCAATTCAAACCAAACATAAAGATACTGATTATGTGGTGTGGTCTGCTTGTCAAAATAATGCCCACTTTTGACTTCATTTTCAAAAATAGTACCAAAACTACCTGTTCCGTAACCAAGCATTGGTTTTTCTAATATCCTACTTAATGATTCTCGAATAAAAACATAACGAATATCTTCTAGTGACTCCCCTCCTATATTACCATTATTTTGAATAATATTAGATACGGCATCAAATCTATCTTTGTACACATTTGTAGTTTTATAAATTACAGTTTGAAATGAAAATAGTAATACTAAAAGAGCGCATAATCTCAATAAATTCCTCCTATTATAATAGATAATATAAAAAACTGCAGATAGATTAAAGATGACTTGCCCTGCTCTACCTCTTTCAGTAAAAATGCTAAGCGCATAAATCAGAAAAAATACCAAAAGCACGTAGCGATATTTGTTTTTTCTCTCAATCAGTATATATAAACAAAGAGAAGAGGCGAGAGCTAATATCACATTATGATAATTATACTTTATAAATGCTGAATTTGCCCAAGAACTATCTATAAACAATACATATTCTGACAAAGGGCTAATAATATTATTATTAATTGCTATGGCTGTAAAAGCAGAAATGAAAGCTGTCCCTAGAAATGCAAAAACTGCTTTTTTAATTGTTTCTTGATTTAAACTCATAGTCATAAAAACAGGAAAGATAAGTAATAAAGCTAAGCGTTGGAATTGCCAATCCGCATTTAAGTGATGGTCACCCCAAAGCATCCCTAATGCATAAAATCCTATTAAAGCAAGAATTGCAAGCATCCATTTGGAAGATCTAATAATATCAAATTTAGCTTTAAAATTTCTTTCAAAAATCCAACAAAGAGCTAACAAGCCAATGATTAAATTTGTTATTGCTATAGAAGTTGGAATAAAAACTCCTAATAGTACAAAAAGAAATTGCTGAACTGTACCTATCAATTTATTCATTGCTTAAAATGTTATTATACTCCTCTTCATTTTGTAAAACTTCAATTGCTTTTTTAAGTTCAGAGTCAAAATTTAAAGCTGATTTTATTCTCCCTTCCTGATAAAAATAACGGCTTGCAATCTCACCTGTCAGTATTTCTTTTATATCTTGTTTATTAGTAAACAAATCATCTCCTTTATTTGCCTCCAATTGTACTAACAAGTTTTCGTACTCTTCACTTAAGGATTCAAAATAACCCTCATCAATTGCTTTCTTCTTTACTTTTTCTAGTGCTTCTTCCGTTTTTGTTTTGTAGGTGTATTCTTTATCTGAAAGATAGTGCTTAAAATGCTTATATTCATCATCTGAGAAAACAAAATTTTCTGGAATAGTATCATGTTTAAACCTAAAATCAGTAGCATAATCAAAAAATAAACGTTCTCTGAAAAGAGAAATTACAATATTACTTACCGTTCCTATTTCAGTAATGATATCAGGATTAATTCCACCACCATCAAATACCTCTCTTCCATTTTTAGTTTGAAAAGCTGTCATGAGTGAATCAGGAACTTTTCCAATACTTCCATCTTCATTTCTATTAGAGTAATCCAAAGCCTGTATGCATCTACCGCTAGGGATGTAATATTTAGCAACTGTAAGTTTTAGCTGAGAATTATAGGACAGCTTTCTTGTTTGCTGAACCAATCCTTTCCCATAACTTCTTTGCCCAATTACTACGCCTCTATCTAAATCCTGAATTGCTCCTGAAACAATCTCTGAAGCAGAAGCAGATGATGAATTGATTAATACGACTAAAGGCACTTCAGTGTCTAAGGGTTTATTATTTGCAATATACGATTTTTCCCACGATTTTATTTTTCCTTTTGTGCTTACTACCTCCTCTCCTTTTTCTACAAAAAGATTGACTATATCAACTGATTCATTCAAGAGCCCTCCTGGATTACTTCTTAAGTCTAGAATTAACCCTTTTAACTCTCCTTCTGCTTTTAACTCCTCTATTGCTTTTTTAACATCCTTACTGCAATTTCTGGTAAAGCTTATTAGTTTCACATAACCAATTCCATCTTCAATGTAAGCAGAATAAGGTACACTTTTTACTGATACTTTTTCTCTATCAAAGGTAACTTCAAATGGTTGTTCAAGATTTTTGCGTTCAATCAATAAAGTTACAGAAGTATTTGGTTGTCCTTTTAATACTTTACTTACCTCTTCAGTGGTTTTGTCTTTAGCTGTTTTTCCATTAATCTCAAGGATTTTATCTCCAGCCATAAGCCCAGCTTTCTGTGCAGGGAATCCCTCATAAGGTTCACTCACATACACATAATCATTTCTTTTTGTAATTATCGCTCCTATCCCTCCGTATTGTCCTGTGGTCATAAAACGGAAATCTTCAATATCGGATTCTGGAATATATGTAGTATAAGGATCTAAAGATTTTAACATCTTATCAATTCCTTCTTTCATTAATTTTCCAGGATCTGTTTCATCCACATAAAAAGTATTTAACTCTTTATACAGAGTAGTAAAAATATCAAGGTTTTTTGCAATCTCAAAGTAATTATCAGTAAACCCTATTGAAACTACTGATGTAATAAGTAGTGCAAATGCTAAAATTATAAGTTTAAGTCTTTTCTTCATATTTTGTGTTTTACTGAACGGGGTCATGTCCATGCCCTCCCCAAGGGTGACAAGTTAATATTCTTTGCAAAGCTAGCTTCCCTCCTTTCCAAGGGCCATATTTTATTATTGCTTCCAATCCGTAAGTCGAACAAGTTGGCGTATACCTACATCTTGGTGGCAATAAAGGCGAAAGTGTCTTTTGGTATAAGATAATTATTGTCCTAAAAAGAAAAGAAAAAATAACACTCATATTTCTTTGCTTAAACGCTCTAAAATTAATTTTATTTCTTCTTCCACAGTTTTATAGGGTAATATTTTGTCTTTCTGATAAATAATAGCAATACTCAGCTGTAATTTCTTGTCTTTCAAAATGTTTTCCAATTCAATTTTATGCAACCTATACGCCTCCTTCATTCTTCTCCTAATAATATTTCTTTTTACGGCTAGTCTTATCTTTTTCTTAGGAACAACAATGATTGACTTAACAGCCACTTCATCTTGATTATTATCTACTTTCCAAACTAAACGAAGAGCAAATGTTGTAAATGATTTTCCGTTAGAAAACATCTCTTTGATAACAGTTTCACTACACAATTTTTGTTTTTTTGGAAACTCAAACATATGATAAAATTACAAAAAAAGGAACTCGAAAGCTCCTTTAAATTATTTATTTGAAAAAGAAATTATCTTCTTCTTTTATTTGCTTCTTTAACATACTGGTCCAAAGCCATTGACATGGAGGGGGCCTTTTTATTTGGTGCAGCAATATCTACTCTCAATCCATTATCTTCAACTGACTTAATTGTCGTTGGTCCAAAAACAGCTAATCTAGTTTCACCTTGTACAAACTCAGGAAAATTCTCTAAAAGAGATTTTATTCCAGTTGGACTGAAAAATACAAGAACATCATATTTAACATCACTTAGATCAGATAAATCAGAACAAGCTACTTTATACATTTGTGCCTTTGTATATTCCAATCCGCTCTCCTCTAATGATTTATTCATCTGTTTTTTAAGCACATCTGAACAAGGGAATAAAAACTTTGAATCCTTGTGTTTTTGCATGATCGGAATTAGACTCGCTAAAGTTTGCTCTCCTGTAAATATTTTACGCTTACGGTAAGTTATAAAGTTTTGTAGGTAATGTGCAATAGCTTCAGAAACACAAAAGTATTTTGTAAAATCAGGAATTCTTAATCTTAATTTCTCCATCATTCCAAAATAATGATCCATAGCATTTTTTGAAGTAAAAATTACTGAGTCATGATTTAAGATAGAAATTCTTTGTTCTCTGAATTCTTGTGCCGAAATTTCCTCAACATGCATAAAAGGTCTGTAATCAATCTTTAATTTATGCTTTAGCTCAATAGCTGCATATGGAGATTTTCCTTCAGGTTTTGGTTGTGAAATTAATATTGACTTTACTTTCTTCATTTTTTCTATCATTCCTTTGCCTTTTGATTAATAAACTACTCCTTTTCCTAGTAATAGGAGTGGAGAAATTTCGAGCGTGCAAAGATACAAAAATATATAGAAATGAGAAAGACCAAAGGCATTTGTTCCTATCTTCCAAAGCCAAAATAACTTTAGCAATAACAGAATTACAAAAAGAATGGCAACCATTAGCATAACCAAAGGGGTAATGTTAAATGCAAAAAAGTTAAGAAGTATTACTAAAGGAAAAAGAAAAAAACCAAAAGCTCTGTCAAAAATAAAGGAAAAAAAGATGCCTAACTTTGCGATATCTTTTAGTCGGAAGATACTACCTAACAAAAGTATTAATCCAATTTTAATAATAAAAAACAGCATCACCACACCAATTAAACTAAAAGTTTCTAAAACTGAAGTTTCAGGAATTAGCTTTAGAATAATAAGTGAAAAATTAATTGACATCAATAAAAAAGTAATGAAACTCACTCTTTCAGTAAAAGCATTTTCTTCCCTTAAATACTGGTTAGCGTAGCGCTGGGCAAACACCCCCATAAAAAGCAATTTAGCATGCTTCCAATAAGATGCTCTAAGTATAGCTATCAACAAGAAAGAGACCGTAAGTAATACTACTATGATGTCCTGATTAAAAATGGGTTTTGTTAGCGCAATCATTATTCTTGTTATTCCGAATGCAAATATAACTTTTAAGAACTCATTTTTTAGCTATAAAATATTTACTTTTGTCAAAAAATTAACAATATTATGTCACAAGATTTATACCAAGCTCCTGATTACTTTCAAATGGACGAACTACTAACAGAAGAGCATAAATTAATTAGAGATGCCGCTAGAGAATGGGTGAAAAGAGAAGTTTCTCCAATAATTGAAGAGGCTTGTCAAAAAGCTGAATTTCCAAAACAAATTATAAAAGGACTAGGTGAAATTGGTGGTTTTGGACCTTATATTCCTGTAGAGTATGGTGGAGCCGGACTTGACCAAATTTCTTATGGGTTAATAATGCAAGAATTAGAAAGAGGAGATAGTGGAATTCGTTCTACCTCATCAGTACAATCCTCATTAGTAATGTATCCCATTTGGAAATATGGTAGTGAAGAACAAAAAATGAAGTTTTTACCAAAATTAGCAACTGGAGAATTTATTGGTTGTTTCGGGCTTACTGAGCCTGATCATGGGTCAAATCCTGGAGGAATGGTAACCAATATAAAAGATATGGGTGACCATTATATATTAAATGGTGCTAAAATGTGGATTTCAAATTCACCTTTTGCGGATGTTGCGGTAGTTTGGGCAAAAAATGAGGAAGGAAGAATTAAAGGTGTATTAGTAGAAAGAGGAATGGAAGGATTTTCTACTCCTGAAACACATAATAAATGGAGTTTAAGGGCTTCAGCAACAGGAGAGTTAGTTTTTGATAATGTAAAAATTCCTAAAGATAATATTTTACCAAATAAGGATGGATTAGGAGCCCCATTAGGCTGTTTGGACTCTGCAAGATACGGAATTGCTTGGGGAACAATTGGTACAGCAATGGATTGTTATGATACTGCCTTGAGATATGCAAAACAGAGAATCCAGTTCGGAAAACCAATTGCTTCTTTTCAATTACAACAAAAGAAATTAGCTGAAATGATTACTGAAATCACTAAAGCACAATTGTTAACTTGGCGTTTGGGGGTGCTTAAGAATGAAGGAAGAGCTACTACTGCTCAGATTTCTATGTGTAAGCGTAACAATGTAGATATGGCACTAAATATTGCTAGAGAAGCAAGACAAATTTTAGGTGCTATGGGAATTACGGGAGAATATTCTATCATGAGACATATGATGAATTTAGAATCAGTAATTACTTATGAAGGAACGCACGATATTCACTTGTTGATTACAGGTATGGATATTACGGGCGAGAACGCTTTTAAATAGGATGAAAAATACATTTAGAATTATCTCATTTTTAGAAGGGATGTCTTATTTACTTCTTCTTTTTATTGCTGTTCCTTTAAAGTATTGGGGAGGAGATGAACAATATGTAAAACTATTAGGTATGCCACACGGAATTTTATTTGTCAGCTATATACTATTCGCATTTCTAATTAAAGAAAATGAGAATTGGGGAATTAAAGATTTAGGCATTGTATTACTAGCCTCTATCCTACCCTTTGGAACTTTTTATATAGATAAGAAATATTTGAAAAAATCTATCTAGCAAAATATGAATTTTACTAGATAGAAATTTATAATATAAGAATTTTCCTGAGCTATTCTACTGACTTTGGAGAAGGTCCATAAGCGTTTTCTGAGCTGTCTCCATCAGTACATAACAAAACAAGCAACCAAATACCCCCAATTATTGGGACTAATGAAATCAACATAAACCATCCACTTTTTCCAACATCATGTAATCTTCTAACTAAAACCCCCCAAGCAGGAATCAAATGTACTAGTGCTACGATAGAGTAAATCCAGCCATAAGGAGCTGTTACCCCATAACCCATATCAAATCCTAATCCAAGAGCCCCGTCTAAGACCATTGCAATGATAATAACAATCATGTAGATTAATATAAACATCCAATACTCTTTTCTTCTAGCTCTTCCGCTAAAGTTTGAGAAATTTTCCTTCATTACCTTTAAATACCATTCCATAAATTTATAATTTAATTATTGTCACTTTTATAGTAAGTGACTTAACTATTTAATTACAAACCTAAGACAAATAATTTAAACCCTCAAAATTCTTGCTGCCTCCAATAATTCCTTGTACCAAGCCTCACCATATTTACGAATAAGCGGTTCTTTCAGAAAGGCGTAAACGGGTACTTCTAATTCGCTACCACATTTACAGGCTGGCGCACAAATTTTAATTTCCTCATAATTTATCGCATCAAAATCACGGTATTCTTTTATGCGTATTGGAAATAAATGGCA
>JACNFT010000072.1 GCA_014384505.1 Cryomorphaceae bacterium
TAACAGAATCATTAATGTTTATAGCAGGAAGTGATAGAGTTCCTTTTTCCATTCTCTCATACAATCTGTGAACGCCTGTTGTGGTTTCTTCTGAAAGCCCTTTTATATCAGCTATCATTTCTGGAAATCTATCAAAAACCATATTGGTTAAATCACCACCATCATCCAAAATCATATTCAAAGATTTACCACCTTCAAAAGCAGTAAGTGTTTGTAAAATACACCAATCAAATTCTTCTTCATTTAATCCTTTCCAAGCAAAAACAGGGACGCCTGTAGCTGCAATAGCAGCTGCCGCCTGATCCTGAGTAGAAAATATATTACAAGATGACCAAGAAACCTCAGCCCCTAAATAAACTAAAGTTTCAATTAGTACAGCTGTTTGAATTGTCATATGTAAACACCCAGCAATTCTTGCTCCTGCCAATGGTTTACTATCTCCAAACTCTTCTCTAATAGACATTAATCCTGGCATTTCTGCCTCTGCCAAATTGATTTCCTTTCTTCCCCATTCTGCTAATGAGATATCTTTTACTTTATAATTCATAGTTTCCATTTTTTTAGGATTGCAAAGATAAACATAATTAATATATTCGCAGCCAACAAACCAACCTTATGCCAATAATTAATAAAATAGAGGACGAAAAAATCACTATCTTGGTGTGGGAAATTACGGAAACACTAGAAGAAATAATAGCATTAGGGGAAGGCATAAATACTGACAATTACACGTCTGAAAAAAGGAAAAAAGAACACTTTGCAAGCCGATTATTAGTGAATGAGATTTGTCCAACTAAAACAATAATTTATAATGAATTTGGGGCTCCAGAATTAAATAATGGTAAACATATCTCTATTTCGCATTCCAAGGAATTAGTTGCAGTTATCCTCAGTGACAAAAAAACAGGATTAGATATTGAACAAATATCAGAAAAATCCTTGCGTATAGCTTCCAAATTTGTTTCAGCAAGAAACTTAATAAAGCTGAATAAGGAAAAAGCAACTTTAATCTGGTGCATAAAAGAAGCTATCTACAAATGGCATCAAAAAGGAAAAGTTGATTTTAAAAAGGACATCATAATTCCTGATTTCTTTGCAAAAAAACATGGTTCAGTAACGGCATATTTCAGGGAAAAAAAATTAAATTTAAACTACCTAAAAATAAACAATCACTATTTAGTGTATGTTTGCAACTAAAATAGAGCATAAATATTAGCTAGAGTTCTTTCTTCTAATATCTCAGTAATAAAATCCAAATTAATGAATATCTACAATCAAATTCTAGCAAATAAAAAAGAAGGAAAGAAATCATTTGCCCTACTTATTGATCCTGACAAACAAAATGAATCAGAATTAATTAGCGTTATTAAAAAAGCAAAACAAGCAAAAACAGATTACTTTTTTGTTGGCGGTTCTTTACTTACTAATGATAGTTTAGATTCTTGCTTAGCTACATTAAAAGAAAATTCCGACATTCCTGTGGTGCTTTTCCCTGGAAACGCTATGCAGGTTAACGATAAAGCTGACGGAATACTATTTCTTTCCTTAATTTCAGGAAGAAATGCTGAAATGCTAATTGGAAGACAAGTTATCACCGCACCAATTTTAAAACAATCGTCATTAGAAGTTTTACCTACTGGATATATGCTTATTGATAGTGGAAAACCAACTACTGTCTCCTACATGAGTAACACCACTCCTATTCCTGCTGAAAAGAATGCAGTAGCAGCTTGCACAGCCATGGCTGGTGAAATGTTAGGGCTAAAACTAATTTTTATGGATGGCGGTAGTGGTGCACAAAACCCAATTTCAGAAGAAATGATTACTACAGTAGGCAAATCAGTTGATACTCCTTTAATTATAGGAGGGGGAATTAGTAGTGGCGAAAAAGCAGCAGCAAATTGTAAGGCTGGTGCCGACATTATTGTTGTTGGAAATGCTATTGAAAAAAATGAAAATCTGATTATAGAAATTGCTAATGCAGTACATAATTGTTAATGGTTTGTTCTGTAGAAATATCAATGTATCCATTAAAAGAAAATTTTAAACCTTCAATTATTGCTTTCATAAAAAACTTAAGGAAATATCCTTTTATAAAAGTAACTACAAACGGAATGAGCACCCAAGTATTTGGAGAATATAAAAGAGTAATGAATGCTATAAATACTGAAATGGAAAACACTTTTCTAAATGAAAATTCAGTTGTATTTAACTTAAAAGTTATCAATTCTGATTTAGAAGAAAAACCAAACTTTTAAATTAAGTGGGGGAAATATTACAAATCCTTACACAGCTTAATTTCAATTGGAGCATTATTGAAAGTGTTGCTGTATTTTTTAGCATCCTTTATGTAATACTTGCTCTAAAAGAAAGTATTTGGTGCTGGGGGGCAGCTGCAATAAGCGTGATCCTTTACATCTACATTTGCTACACAGCACAACTATACCCAGAAACAGGGCTACAAGTCTTCTATTTACTCATGGCATTTTATGGCTATTATCATTGGAATAAGAATGATAGTACATTAAAGATCCAACAATGGACAACAACTAAGCATTTACTAATTTTACTAATAGGAGCTATACTTACTTTTTTAATGGGTTTTTACTTTACCATTTACACAAATGCCGCTATGCCTTTGGTAGATTCATTTACTACTGTATTTTCAGTTTTCGCCACTTATATGGTTACAAAAAAAGTATTAGGGAATTGGCTTTACTGGATAGTGATTGATGCCGTATCTGTTTACCTGTATTTTAGTAGAGACTTACACCTTACCTCTTTGCTTTTTATGGGGTATACTATTATTGCAATTTTTGGATATTTCTCTTGGTTAAAACGCAACAATGAACTTGCTTAAAATTATTGTAACAGGACCAGAAAGTAGCGGAAAAACTACTCTTTGTAACGGGCTATCTAAGCATTTTAATCTTCCATTTTCTAAGGAATATGCAAGGGAATATCTTAATACCTTAAAAAGAGATTATAATCCGGATGACCTTTTAAAAATTGCAAAAGGGCAATTAAAAACTGAAAATGGATTACAACTACTAGATACGGACTTAATCACCTTAAAAATTTGGAGCGAGTACAAATACGGGAGTTGTGATAAGTGGATTTTAACCCAAATTGAAAAACAGAAATCTGAAAAACGTTTTTATCTTTTATGCAGTCCTGATATTGCTTGGCAGGCAGATAAGCAAAGAGAAAACCCAAATAACAGAGAAGAGCTTTTTGAAATTTACAAACAGGAGTTAGATGATTTAGGACATAAATATTTCATAGTAGAGGGAGAAAATAGAATGGAAAACTCTATCTTAAAAATATCGCCTCTAATATCCATTATCTAAAATCTATTTATATTTTTACACCATCTTAAAAGGGGTGCCGAAAGGCTGAGATCACACCCATTGAACCTGAGGTGGTAATTCATCATAGGAAAATGAGTTTTCATTAAATAAACATGCGTTAACCCTATTATGCGTGTAATGTTAACTAAAAAAATAAAAAATGTTTAACAAAAAAACCTGCTTAATTGCAATGCTAGCTTTTCCATTAATTGGTTTTGCACAGCAAAAAACGGATACTATTGCTATCCAAAAACTAATGAAGGAAGTAAATGTAAACGCTTTAAGAGCTGGAGAAAAAACACCAGTAGCATTTACAAATATTTCAGAAGCTGAGATTGAAAAAGGAAACCTAGGACAGGATTTACCTTACTTGATTTCATTAACCCCCTCTGTAGTTACCACATCAGATGCAGGAGCAGGAGTTGGTTACTCAGGGTTCCGTATAAGAGGTTCTGACCCAACACGTATAAACGTAACAGTAAACGGAATTCCTTTAAACGATTCTGAAAGCCAGGGTGTATGGTGGGTAAATATGCCTGATTTTTCATCTTCTATTGAAAATATTCAAATTCAAAGAGGTGTTGGAACTTCAACTAATGGCGGCTCTGCTTTTGGCGCATCCGTTAACTTAAAAACTGATGGATTAAATAAGGAAGCTTATGCTATTACCAATAATTCTGTTGGAAGTTTTTCAACTCTTAAAAATAATGTTGAATTTGGCACAGGATTATTAAATGGGAAGTTTGCTTTTGATGGTCGTTTATCCAAAATATCATCTGATGGTTATATTGATAGAGCAACATCTGATTTAAAATCATTATACTTACATGGAACTTATTTTGGAAAAAAATCTGTACTTAAAGGAATTGTATTTTCAGGTCACGAACTCACTTATCAGGCTTGGAATGGTGTACCCTTAAATTATTTAGATTCCAATAGGACCTATAATAGTTATACTTATGACAATGAGGTTGACAATTACAGACAAACACATTATCAATTGCATTATAGTCAGCAGTTAAGTGATGTTAGTAACTTTAATATTGCAGGACATTACACTCATGGTGAAGGGTACTACGAGCAAGAAAAACTTAACCAATCACTTAATGCATACGGGTTACAGGATATTATTATAGGAATCGACACAATTACTGCAACTAATCTTGTTAGAAGAAAATGGTTAAACAACGACTTTGGAGGATTTACTTATTCGCTTAAGCATACAATGGGAAATTTGAAACTTATATTTGGTGGCGCAAATTCAATTTACTCTGGTCAGCATTATGGGAATGTAATCTGGGCTGAATATGCAAGTGACGCATCTTTCAACCATCAATATTATTGGAACAAAGCTGAAAAATTTGACAATAATTTCTATGCAAAAGCTGACTATAAGTATAGTGATGCTACACAGCTTTATATTGATTTACAAAGAAGAAGGATTGATTATATTTTTGAAGGCTTAGATCCTGATGGAAATACAGCTGAACAAGAAATAAATCTTGAATTTTTTAACCCTAAGTTTGGTTTGCACCATACTTTAAATAAAAGTCAAGTGATTTATGCTTCATTTGGTGTAGCTAACAAGGAACCTAACAGAAGTGACTATACTGAAAGCAGTGCTGACTCTCGCCCAACACACGAAACACTTTACGATACTGAAATAGGATACAAGCAAGTTGGAGATAAAATGACTTTTGGAGCTAATTTTTATTTCATGAACTATGAAAATCAATTGGTTATGACTGGGGAAAAGAATGATGTTGGAGCAAGAACGCATGTAAATGTTACTGAATCATTCCGAAAAGGAATTGAGATTGAAGGGACTTATAAACTAACAACTAAATTAACTTGGGCAGCTAACATGACCTTAAGTGAAAACAAAATTGTCAGTCCTTTTGTTGAGGATGTTGACAACTGGGACACTTGGGAGGTGGATCAGGTTACTCATGAAAATACAGACTTAGCATTTTCACCAAATATCATCTGGACTTCACAGTTTAACTACCAGTTTGACAAAAACACAAGTATTGATTTTATCAGCAAATATGTTGGCGAGCAGTTTATAGATAATACTTCATCAGAAGATAGAATGTTGAGCGACTACTTAGTGAATCATTTGCGATTGACATATGATTGGAAAAGCAAGATTTTCAAAACTGCAAAAGTGAGTTTACAAGTAAATAACCTGTTTAACAATGAGTATGTAAATAATGCCTGGGTGTATCGCTTCATTTCTGATAATTGGGACCCAAGAGAAAGCGACCATTATGTAAATGCGGATAGCGAAAGAGGATACAATATGGCTGGATATTTCCCGCAAGCGACAAGAAATTATCTTTTAGGACTTACATTAGGATTTTAAAAAGCTTGTTAAGAATTAAATATTCAATTAAAAGCCCGCTTATTAGGTGGGCTTTTTTGTTACTTTTGTAAATAAATAAATTTTCATGGAATACAATACAGAACGAGAACAACTTATCATTCCTGAGTACGGAAGACATGTACAAACAATGATAAACCATGCATCTGGAATAACTGACAAAGTTGAACAACAAAAATGTGTAGATGCTATAATTGCTTTTATGGGTCAAATGAATCCTCACTTGCGTGATGTAAAGGAATTTACACACAAACTCTGGGACCACCTGCATATCATGTCCGATTTCAAATTAGAGATTGAATCTCCTTATAAAAAACCTGCAATTGAAAAACTAGAGGAACGTCCTGAAAAAATGACTTATCCTGGTAATAAGATCAAATTCTCTTACTATGGAAATACAGTTCAAACCATGATTGATTCAGCTATAAAAATGGAAGGAGATCAAAAAGAAATTTTGACAGGTATGATTGCCAACCAAATGAAGAAATCTTATATCCTTTTCAACGAAAGCTCAGTGGATAATAATATGATACGCTTACATCTTAAGCAAATGTCAAACAACCAACTTATTTTAGCTAGTGACTTTGAGTTTATCCGTTCAGCATCTGTACGGCAAGGCAGTGGTAGTTCTGTTAAAAAGACCAATAGCAAAAAGAAAAATTATAAAAAGAACTATAAACAATAAAATAGATGGCTACATTTAAGGTAAAAGGAGGAATCAAACTTAAAGGGGATTTACACCCACAAGGAGCAAAAAATGAGGCACTACAAGTATTGTGTGCAGTACTGTTAACTCCTAATGAAGTAATCATGGAAAATGTACCCAACATCCGTGATGTAAATATTCTGATTGACCTTTTACGTGATTTAAATGTTGCTGTAAAAAAAATCAACAAATCAACTTACAGCTTTAAGGCAGACAAGGTTGATATTGACTATCTTTCTTCAGAAGACTATAAAGTAAAAAGTAGTCGAATTAGAGGTTCAATTATGATAGTTGGTCCTTTACTAGCTCGTTACGGAAAGGGATATATTCCAAGACCCGGAGGAGATAAAATAGGAAGAAGAAGACTAGACACTCACTTTATTGGGTTTGAAAAACTAGGTGCTAATTTTGTTTACGATAGCAAAGAAGAATTTTACAGAGTTACTGCTGACCAGTTAAAAGGAACAGACATGCTTCTTGATGAAGCATCAGTAACAGGAACAGCAAACATTGTAATGACAGCCGTTATGGCAAAAGGAAAAACAAGTATTTACAATGCTGCATGCGAACCTTATTTGCAACAACTTTGTAAGATGTTGAATTCCATGGGAGCTAAAATTACTGGAGTAGGTTCTAACTTGTTACACATAGAAGGAGTTGAAAGTTTAACAGGATGCACGCACAGAATCCTTCCTGATATGATTGAAATTGGTTCCTTTATTGGCTTGGCGGCCATCACAAAATCAGAGATTACCATCAAAAATGTTTGTTATGATGAATTGGGATTAATTCCATCTGTTTTTGCCAAACTAGGAATTAAAATGGAACGACAAGGAGATGATATTTACATTCCTGCTCAGGAAAGTTATGAAATACAATCATTTATTGATGGTTCAATTTTAACCATTTCGGATGCACCTTGGCCAGGATTTACTCCTGATTTATTAAGTATTATTTTGGTAGTTGCTTCACAGGCCAAGGGGACAGTACTTGTCCATCAAAAAATGTTTGAATCAAGGCTTTTCTTTGTAGATAAACTCATTGATATGGGAGCACAAATTATTTTATGTGACCCACATAGAGCAACAGTAATTGGACTCAATCATCAGTTTAAGTTTAAGCCAACTACTATGACTTCACCTGATATTCGTGCAGGAGTTTCTCTTTTATTAGCCGCCCTTGCTGCTAATGGAGAAAGTACTATACACAATGTAGAGCAAATTGATAGAGGATACCAAAATATTGACAAAAGATTAAATGCCATTGGGGCACAAATAACAAGAATAAACTAATTATGAAAAATACACTTTCAATACTATTAGTTGCCTTAACAATCAACTTTGCAACAGCACAAGAAATTGGATTAAAAATAGGAGATATTGCTCCTGAATTAGCCTACAATAATCCAACAGGAAATGAGCTAAAACTCTCTGACCTAAGAGGAAAATTAGTATTGATTGATTTTTGGGCTTCTTGGTGCGGACCATGCCGTAGAGAAAATCCTAATTTGGTTGACGCTTACAGAAAATACACAGAGACAAAATTCAAAAATGGAAAAGGATTTGAAATTTTTAGTTTGTCTCTTGATAAAAACAATTCAGCATGGGTAAAAGCAATTAATAAAGATCAACTTTTTTGGGAATACCATGTTTCTGATTTAGGAGGTTGGCAATCAGAAGGATCAAATAAATACGGCATTCGTTCCATACCAAGTAATGTGCTTATTGACGGAAATGGAATCATTATTGCACGCGATTTAAAAGGCCCTGCACTTCACCGATTTTTAGAAGATCAAAAAAACTAAACTGACAAATTGTCTTTTTGACCCCTTTGGCAAAATACTTGCATTATATAATAATGTAAAAAACACACACAATGAGCAAAAATAAACAAGCACAGCAAGAAGCTGCTGAAGAAACAATACAAACTGAAACAGTAAAAACAGAAGAAAATACTACTTCTACAGAAGAGCCGATAAAGGAAGAAATTAAAATAGAACTTACTTTGGAAGAGCAACTAGCAGCTGAAAAAGATAAGAATTTACGTCTATTCGCCGAGTTCGAAAACTTCAGAAGAAGAAATGCGAAAGAAAGAATGGAATTGTTTAGCACTGCCAACAAAGACATTATGACCATTTTACTGCCAATTCTGGATAATTTTGAACGTTCAATAAAAGCCAATAATTATTCTGATGAAGACGGGCCCGTACTCATCTACAAACAATTAAAATCTGAGTTGGATAAAAAAGGATTAAAAGAAATTGAGGACCCTAATGGTAAAGTGTTAGACACCGATTTTCATGAGGCAATAACTAATATCCCTGCCCCATCAAAAGAGATGAAAGGAAAAATTATTGATACACTTGAAAAAGGATATTTACTAGGCGGAAAAATATTACGTTATGCAAAAGTAGTCGTTGCAAATAAAGATTAAATCATGTCGAAAAGAGATTATTACGAAACATTAGGTGTTAGCCAAAATGCTGAAACCAAAGAAATAAAAAAGGCTTATAGAAAATTAGCGGTTAAATATCATCCTGATAAAAACCCTGATAATAAAGCGGCTGAAGATAAATTTAAAGAAGCTGCTGAAGCCTATGATGTGCTAAGTAGCCCAGAAAAAAAACAAAAGTACGATCAATACGGCCATGCAGGAATGGGTGGAGCTTCAGGTGGTGGATATGGTGGAGGGGGAATGAATATGGATGACATCTTTAGTCAGTTTGGAGATGTATTTGGTGGTGGAGGATTTGGTGGAGGCGGAAGAAGCAATAGAGGTAGAAGAGTCGTAAAAGGAAGTAACCTTAGAATTCGTTTATCCTTAAACCTGAAAGAAATAGCTGAAGGAGTAGAGAAAAAAATAAAAGTAAGTCGATTAGTAAATGCTGATGGCGTAACTTATACTACATGTAATACTTGTCATGGAAGTGGCCAAATTACACGTATTAGCAATACTATTTTAGGACAAATGCAAACGGCAAGCCCCTGTCCGCATTGTAACGGAAACGGAAAAAGCATTGATAAACGCCCACAAGGAACAGATGCTAATGGCATGTTAAAAGAAAGCGAAACAGTAAAAATTACTATCCCGGCAGGAGTTGAAGACGGAATGCAACTAAAAGTAAGCGGAAAAGGAAATGCTGCTCCAATGGAAGGGATAAATGGAGATTTAATTGTTTTGATTCATGTTGAAGAACATGCCCAACTGGTAAGAGATGGTCAAAACCTTCATTTTGATCATTACATTAGCTTTACTGATGCTGCTTTGGGTACAAATACTGAAATCCCAACTATAAGCGGAAAAGTTAAAATTAAATTGGAAGAAGGAATTCAAAGCGGAAAAATATTGCGCTTAAAAGGGAAGGGGTTACCTTCAGTAAATAGTTACGGAACTGGTGATTTGCTTATCCATATTAATGTTTGGACACCGCAGAAATTATCTAAAGAAGAAAAAGAATTTTTCGAAAACTCCAAAAAGTCAGATTCCTTTACTCCAAAGCCAACTGGAAAAGACAAATCCTTTTTTGATAGAGTAAAAGAAATGTTTGGATAAAATGAAAGAATCCATATTTATAGCAAAAGATGTTGTTAAGGAATATGGTGACTATATTGCCCTCAACAAAGTAAGCATAACAGTGCCTAAAGGTAGTATTTACGGATTACTAGGCCCAAATGGTGCCGGTAAAACTACCTTAATGCGAATCATTAATCAAATTACGGCTCCAGATAGTGGTAGCTTAATTTTTGATGGCGCACCTTTAAGCAAACACCATATTTCGGATATTGGCTACCTACCTGAGGAAAGAGGACTTTATAAAAAAATGAAAGTAGGTGAACAAGCCCTTTACCTAGCCCAATTAAAAGGAATGTCGTATGATGAAGCCTTAGAAAAATTAAAGTTTTGGTTCGAAAAACTAGACATCCTAAGTTGGTGGAACAAAAAAGTAGAAGAACTTAGTAAAGGAATGGCACAAAAAATTCAGTTTGTGGTAACTGTAATTCATGAGCCAAAACTATTAATTTTTGATGAGCCTTTTAGTGGGTTTGACCCTATAAATGCGGCTATCATCCGAAAAGAAATTTTAGAACTGAGCCAAAAAGGAACAACTATTATTTTCTCTACCCATAGAATGGAATCAGTGGAAGAAATCTGTGACCACATTGCACTAATCAATAAAGCACAAACCATACTTGAAGGCCCAATTGAAAAAATAAAAAAACAATTCGCTAATAATTCTTATGAAGTCATTACGACAGATAAGGTATTAAATGAAAACGATTATTTCTCTATCATTAGTCAGAAAGAAACTAACTATAGCCTGCTTTTAAAAGAAGGAAAGACACAACAAGAAGCTCTGCAAAGTATTATTCAGCAGACTGAAATTATTTCTTTCAGAAAAGAAATTCCAAGCATGGAGGAAATATTTATAAAAGCGATAAACAATGCGTAAAATTTGGCTCATCATAAAAAGAGAATACCTAGTACGCGTACGCAAAAAGGCATTTATAGTAATGACAATTGTTGGCCCACTGCTTATGGCAGCATTAATGATAGTTCCCACTTATCTAGCTAATGAAACCCAAGAACTAAGAACTATAGCGATTGAAGAGGATGGTTTTGAATTCACTAATCAGATTGAAAATACTGATTTTTTACATTTCAGCAAGATACCAACTGAAGAGGCAACTCTATTAAAAAATGATTTTTCAGAAAGTAATTATTATGCACTACTATATATAGAGGGAGATAATTTCACTCTTTACTCCAATCAGCAAATTAGTTTAACCGTTAGTAAGGCAATAGAAAACCAACTGGAAAAAATTATTGAACACCAAAAACTAAAAGCAGCAGGTATTGACCTTACAATACTCTCGGAGGCTCAAAGCATAGTACATATTACAACCAAAATAATTACAGAAGACGGAAGCACTACTAATTCAAAAGCTGAAGCAAGCATGGGGATTGGCTTTATTTGTGGCATTCTTATCTATATGTTCATTTTTATGTATGGTACTATGGTTATGCGTGGGGTTATTGAAGAAAAAACAAGTCGTATTGTTGAGGTTATTATTTCCTCAGTAAAACCTTTTCAGTTAATGATGGGGAAAATACTTGGAGTTGCACTCGTTGGGCTTACTCAATTTGCACTTTGGATACTCCTTACTATTGCTATTGCAAGTGTTGCGGAACTTATGTTTATGGATGCAAGCAGCATGACAACTGAATTAAATTCAACTCAGCAGTCTATACTATTAAGCGAACTAAGCAACTTAACTGGGGGAATTAATCTTATGCAGATATTTGTTTCTTTTATTTTTTACTTTTTGGCAGGGTATCTTATGTATAGCTCTTTGTTTGCTGCAGTAGGTTCGGCTGTTGATGCTGAGGCTGACACCCAGCAATTTGTATTACCGATTACTATTCCTTTAATTCTAGCATTTATACTGATACAACCTATAATGGAAAACCCAGATGGACCACTCGCTTTCTGGATGAGTATCATACCCTTTACTTCTCCTGTTATTATGATGGTTCGCTTACCTTTTGGAGTTGCCAATTGGGAATTAGCTCTTTCAATGGGAGTATTAATACTTTCCTTTATACTTACTACATACTTAGCGGGGAAAATATACCGTACAGGAATACTCATGTATGGAAAAAAAACTAGCTATAAAGAGCTGTGGAAGTGGCTATCCTACAAAGAATAAGCAAGATTATATCGATATTTTTGGCTCTTTTGGCTAAAAATAAAATTTTAAATGCCTTTTTATTGAAAATTATTACACAACCTAATCTTCTCATTTTTAATAATTTATCACATATACCAACATCTAAATGTTAAAAAGATGCATTTTTTTTAGGTGTTAATTGTTAAAGAGGTTTATCTTTGCAACCGTATTAATCATAAAAAAAATAAAATGAAAAAAAATTTACGTAACATATTAGTCTTAGCAATGGGATTAATGACAACAGTATCTTTCGCACAAGATTGGAATGTTGATTCAAGAACAAGAATTGACATGAGTGGTGATAACAGCAAAATGAGTACAGACCAAAGAGCTACTTTAGGTGCTACTTGGGGAGGTTCTGACTGGGGAATTCACATTTCTTCTGATGTAAACTATACATTAGGAAACAATGAGAGTGCTTCTATGAGTATTTATGAAGCTTATGCTTCTACTGACTTAATGGGTTACGCTAGTGTAACTGCAGGTCGTCAAGCAATCAACAATGGTTCAGGAGCTTTAATGTCTTCTAACGATTGGGGAACTAACAGAACAACTTGGGAAGGTATGTCTTTCGGCTTAAATCTTGATATGGCTGACATTACATTAGGTTACCACTCAATGAATGGTGGTGCTGAAAGTGAAGAAAGTACAGGAAACATGTGGGTAAATGCTGGTGGTGAATTTTCTGGATGGAATGTAAATGTATTATACATGACTGACGAAGGAAATGATGATGCTGCTACAGGAATTGATATTTCTGGAGAAGTGATGGGTGCTGGAGTATCTGCTTCTATGAATACTGATTATGCTGGAAATGATATGAGAGTTATCGGATTATCTTATGCTGTAAATGATGACATGGGAGTTCATGCATCTCAAACAGTTTATGGTGAAGATGGTGACTTTAATATGGCTGGTACTAACATGGATGGTTCATGGATGACTACTGGTAACATGGGCTACTTAGGTGCTGGAGATCAAGATTTAGCTATTGGTGGAACTTATGCAATGTCTGGTATAAATTTAGGAGCTACTATGCACATGATTACTAATTCTATGGATGAAGCAGTTGAAAGAGATGTAATGGAAATTTCATTAGGGTACTCATTAAATGACAATGCTGGTTTATCACTTAAGTATGCTACTGACGCAACAGGTGATGATGAAGCAAAATATATGTGGGTAACTTTAACAGTTAGACCGTAATTACTTACACAGTAAAATAAAATTTAAAGGGCTGCTTTTTGCAGCCCTTTTTTTTTGCAAATATATCTAGCAACTAACAAGATACTGTTAAGAAGTGTGAAATTATTTTGCACTAGCCTTTACTAGCTTTACTATCTTGCGACCATTATTAATCATTAAAATTTAAAAAGATGAAAAAAGTATTATTAACAGTAGCAATCGCATTTGCAACATTATTTGCATCTGCACAAGACATTATGGTAGTATCTACGTATGATGGAGATTTAGAAGGATCTGAAGTAATTACAGCTAACATTGGAGTAGGTTACCAAGTAATGGACGGAATCACTGTTGGATTAGTTATGGCTAAAGATGCCTTAGGAGAAGATTCTTATGAATTATTCGGAAGATATGACCTAGGAGCATATGCTGAGAACGCTTATGCATCAATCCAAATGCCAACTGAAGATGCAACTGACAACATGAAAATTGGTGTTGGTTATACTTTTACAGTATGGAACGGTTTAGCTATTGAGCCAAACTACACTATGCCAATTAATGCTGATGATGCAGGAGAAAGAGAAGGTTCTTTCAACATTGGTGTTGCTTACAGATTCTAAGAAATTAAAATTTAAATAATAAAGCCAGCTAATTAGCTGGCTTTTTTATTATCCTATTATTTCTTTTGCTTTTTCCAAAGCAGCAACAATACCGCTTGGCTTAACACCCCCAGCAGTAGCAAAGAAAGCTTGTCCGCCTCCACCACCCTCTATCTCTTTAGCAATCATTCTTATCATAGCTCCTGCATTATAACCTTTAGCTACTATATCATCCGTAAGCATAACAGTAAGCAAGGCCTTTTTATCCACCTTAGCTGCTAATACCATTA
>JACNFT010000117.1 GCA_014384505.1 Cryomorphaceae bacterium
CCATTACATTACAAGATGGTCCTAAAACATCCCTGTGCAATTTTACAAATGAAGTTGATGAAACAGTGTCAACTACTAAATTATTATTGCCATAATCAATCCCATCATAAGGGTTAATAGGAAAATCATCTTCAGTACAATTCATCATTACAAAAGACATAATTAAAGCAAAAAATAAAAACTTTCTCATTTTAATAAAAACTTTCTGTTAATACATTTCCATTCAGCAAGCCACCAGGAATATCATTGTCAAACCCTAATATATTCGCTATTGTTGGAACAATATCTATACTTTCTCCTTTTTCATTGGCAAATACTTGATCCTGAACTACTACTCCATTTGGACCTAATACCAATGCAAAAATTTCTCTACTCATTGCATCACTGGTATGATCTAAAGCCTGCCTTCCATATGCATCATATAAACCGTTTCCTTCTGAATTTCTGCCATGTTCAGGCATAGCAATCAATATAGTATCTTCTGCCATCCCAGGAGTGGACTGAATGGTATCCCATAGATGTGCAAGTGCATAATCCGCTTTTTGTAAATTACTAGCATACTCCGTAAAGTTATCATGAGCAACATCAACCCCTTGCATATTAACCACCAATAATTCAGGCTTAAATTCTTGAATTACCTTTTCCGCAAACTGTACCGTTCGCATATCATTATTATACAATCCCTGCCCAATGAGCCAAGGGTCATTAAATTGTCCGGCTGCTGCATCCGTAAAACATTGATTGATAAAACTTTCAATTTCTTTTTTATCTGCCTCAGTATTAACAATACTATTGGCTGCTCCATTATATTGAGAATTAAAATGGGCATCACAAAATCCTCTTAATGAATTTATCTTTTCTTCTTCCGTATTAGTATACACTCTTGAGTTTCCTAAACTATCAAATCCATCTTGAGAAATAATTGATCCTGGCTGAATAAAATTTGCACCATAATCCGATCCATAACCTTCATAGGACGAATAATTAAGATGAGCGTAGGGGCCTAAGGAATTAGATACCCACCATGCATTTTTTGCAGTCATAGCCGGAGAATTGTGTTTTCGATACAGCTCAAAAATAGTTGGGTATTGAGGGTTTGCATTAATGTTAAGGTTTTCTCCTGTATAAACTCCAGTCATAGCAGTTGCATGAGCTCCATAATGTCCTGTTGGTCCATATTTCATTCGGAATTCTTTATACAAAGTTCCTTGTTCCTGTAAAGTAATTCCTGTATTTGGTGGCACAAAATCAATCCCACTTATAATATCAGATGAAATTCCTTCATTCCCTTTAAAGCTATAAGGCATTAAATTTCCATCTACTTTATGTACTGACTCTAAATTTCTTACCCCACCAGCAAACAAGCAAAATACTACATGATTTACTTTACGAGCACCTGTTGCGGCAAACAGTTTTCCGCTTGGCAACAAGTAAGGAACGCCAATAGTAGCTGCCGCCCCTAGCCCCAAATTTCGTATAAATTTTCTTCTTTCCATTAGTAATATCGGTATTCGTTAGCTGTCATTAATGAAAAATAAATTAATTCTGAAGTTAATTCACTATCCTTTTGTATCATATCGGTTACAAACCATAATTCATATTCATCTGGCGTACGATTGAATAATTTTTTATACCCATCCGTTACAAAATTTTGTATTGTACTTTCTGAAGTTCTATCAAGAGTTGGTATTTGAATAGTCGGCTCATTCAAAAAATTCTTAATCACCATTTCCTCTATTAATTTTTTATCGCCAAAGGCCATGTACATAGTACTTAAATCCGAAAGTTTATCAGTAGTTATAACAGTGCCGAAAATATCAGAATACGCAATAGAGATAAATTCAGTAGTACTTTTAAGATGGTCCTTATTTGCAGAGTTTTGTTCTATATTAACATCATTTATCCCATAAATTGCTTTTTTATCTTTTTTACAAGAAGAAAAAGTAAGCGATACGATTAACACGCTCAACAATAGATGAAATATATTTACTCGTTTCATAGTCCTATAAATTCATTAGTAGATAAAACTCTCTTTTGCAATAATTTGTAATCCCCAGTATTTATATAATCTAAACTATAATTTACACTTTCTTCAGAAGTAGGATTACGGAACAAGTAACGATTAAATAAAATATTAGTTTGTCCTGTGTAGTACTCGTCAGAAGCAAAAAAGATATTTATAAAATCATCTTTCCCGTTTCCAGTTTCAAAAAATATAGTAGCGTTTCCGTCATTTACCATGTCTGATGCATTCTCCACTTCTGCCTGAGTTGGGTAGCGTAATAAAAAATGCTGAAACATAGCAATTACAAAATTCTCAGTTCCCATATTTATTTCATCAAAGAAATTATTATTCACCATGCGCTTATAGAGCTCGGTATTTGTAATTACTCCTGCATTCAATTCAGGTAAGGCATCTTGAAACTGCAACATTCTTCCCAACTCATACTCAATATAAATGCTATCAAATCCACTAGCAGTAGTCAATAAAAACTGATAAATATAAACTCGTTCATTTATCATATTAGTATCTACCCCACTTAAAATATTTGCACTTTCTAGTTTAAATAGATTATTACTATAATCTTCCTTATTTAAAATATCTGCAATTACTTGCTCTCTACTTTGCTGACTCAGATTAGCTTCCCTTAGCGTTTCAAAATTAGCGTCAAACTCACTTGCAGTTGGTTCACGCCCAATTGTACTTATATACAACTTGTTAATATAGTTGTCAATTGTTGTGTTTTCAATTGTATAATCAGGAGGTACTATATTCCCATCAACCAATATATCCTCAACTTTTGTGCAGGATGCAATTAGA
>JACNFT010000005.1 GCA_014384505.1 Cryomorphaceae bacterium
ACCAATCATTTTGAGCAAACAGAATTACAATTAAGCAGAGATATAAAAGCATTACCAACTATGAAAATTAATCCAGAAGTGAAAAGTATTTTTGATTTCACTATTGATGATTTTGAGTTAGTCGATTATGAATTTCACCCACACATTAAAGGAAAAGTAGCAATATAATGGCAAATATAATAGTATTAGGAGCAGGATTAGTTGGAGGTGTAATGGCTAAAGATTTAGCAAAACAACACAATGTCACCTCAGTAGATATTTCTCAAAAGAACTTGGATAAGTTAGCAGGAATCAATACGATTTGTGCTGATGTTTCCGATACATCAACTTTACAAAACCTAATTAAAGATTTTGATTTGGTTATTGGGGCAGTCCCAGGCTTTATGGGCTACAAAATGATGAAAGATGTAATTGAAGCAGGGAAAAATATAGTAGATATTTCTTTTTATCCTGAAGATCCTTTTGGGTTAGATAAGTTAGCAAAAGAAAAAGGAGTTGTTGCTGTAATGGATTGTGGTGTAGCCCCAGGAATGGGAAATATCATCTTTGGTCATCATGATTCAAAAATGGAAATTACCGATTACGAATGTTTGGTTGGTGGCCTACCTGAAAAAAGAGAATGGCCTTACGAGTACCAAGCGGTATTCTCACCTATTGATGTGATTGAAGAATATATTCGTCCAGCTCGTTATGTGCAAAATAGCCACATGATTACTAAAGAAGCTTTGTCCGACACTGAGCTTATAGAGTTTGATGAGATTGGAACGTTAGAAAGTTGGAATTCTGATGGACTAAGAAGTTTGATTAAAACAATGGCTCATGTGCCAAATATGATTGAAAAAACTTTACGTTATCCTGGATGTGTAGAATATTTAAAAGTATTACGTGCGAGTGGTTTTTTCTCTTATGATGAGGTGGAAGTAAACGGAACTATGATACGCCCAGTAGATATGACTGCCAAATTATTATTCCCAAAATGGGAAATGAAAAAAGGCGATAAAGATTTTACAATCATGCGCATCATCATGAAAGGAACTGAAAATAGGAAGGAAGTAAGTTACCAATACAACCTATTAGACCGTTTTAAAGATGATACTATTTCCATGGCGCGCACAACAGGATTTACTTGTACAGCAGTTGCTAATTTGGTAGTAAATGGAGAATATGATAGAGTAGGAATTTCTCCCCCTGAATATTTAGGAGGACATTTTGAATTTGTGAGAAATTATTTGGAAGAAAGAGGAGTTCAATATAAAGTTATTAAAAGCTAATGAAAGTTTCACTAATAGTAGCGGCAGCCGAAAATGGCGTGATTGGAAAAAACAATGACCTCATTTGGCATTTACCAAAGGATATGCGTTTTTTCAAAGAAACAACTCTAGGTCATCATGTGATAATGGGAAGAAAAAACTTTGAGTCTATTCCACATAAATATCGTCCACTTACTGATAGGACTAATATTGTAATTACGCGCCAATCAGGATATAAAGCAGAAGGCTGTATAGTGGTCAATTCTGTAGAAGCTGGTTTAGAAATAGCAAAAGAAAATGGAGATAAAGAACCTTTTATAATTGGAGGGGGACAAATTTACAAACTAGCTCTTGAAGCAAACTTAGTAGATAAAATATACCTAACTAAAATTAATCATACTTTTGATGGTGATACTTTTTTTCCTGAATTAGAAAATGAATGGAAAGAAGTAGAAAGAATAGATTGTAAAGCAGATGAAAAGCATGCCTATGATTACAGCTTTTTGACTTTTGAGAAAATTAACTAAATTTACCAAAAAAATACTGATGAAGAAAACACTATATCTCCTTAGCTTTTTATCAATACTTCTATTCGCTTGTAAAGATGAGGATGTAATGAATAATCCTGATTTAACAAGTACACAAGCAACACAAGACCATCTGTTTGCCGAGCAAACTTTTAGTGATGTCGGTAGGATTGTAGAAGAAGGTTTTATTGCAAATGCAGTTAACAAATCATGTGCTTCCTATAATTTAATAAATAATAATACATTAGATATTGATACACTTATTATCAATTTTGGAACAACTAATTGCTTGCAGAATGGAAAACTTAGAAAAGGAAAGATTATTATTACTTATACCAGGAAATATCGTGATTCCCTTGCAGTAATAACTACTACTTTTGATAATTATTATGTAAATAATAATTTAATTCAAGGTGAAAGAGTTGTAACTAATCAAGGAAGAAATGGAAATGGTAATATGTGGTTTACTATTGCAGTAAACAATGCTAGTATTGTTACTAATAATGGAATAATAAACTGGTCTTCAATCAGAACAAGAGAGTGGGTAGGCGGAATAGCTACTTATGGAAATATAACTGATGATAGATATAAAATCACAGGTTCAGCAAACGGAATAGGAGTAAATAACAATAGTTTTAGTATGGAGATTACAGATACTTTAAACATTGACTTAGGCTGTTTACCTTCTTGCGTAATAAAAAGTGGAACTGCAAAAATATCGCCTAATGGCTATGCTGATAGAATTATAAATTATGGCGATTCATTATGTGATTGTAATTTTGACATTACAATTAACGGAACTAACTATCCAATAGTGGTAAACTAAGCTACTTTTAGTTTCGTGAATGAATGTTTCGTAAGCTGTGACCTAACATAAGTAGTTGTAATTTTTAGTTCTTTCTTACTATCATCAGAAGGAAATTCAAACATAGCATCTAACATAATTGTTTCACAAATTGAACGCAATCCTCTAGCTCCTAGTTTAAATTCCATTGCTTTATCCACAA
>JACNFT010000004.1 GCA_014384505.1 Cryomorphaceae bacterium
AAGCTTTTGATGCCAATTGGATAGCTCCTGTTGGGCCTCATATTAGTAATTTTGAGAAAAAACTGTCTGCTCTTTCTAATGGGTTTGCGGTGGCTGCACTTAATAGTGGTACAGCTTCCTTGCATTTAGCATTAATATTATTAGGTGTAAAAAAAGGAGATATAGTATTATGTTCCTCATTTACTTTTTCAGCATCTGCAAACCCAATTACATATGTAGGAGCAAGCCCTGTATTTATTGATAGTGAAAAAGAAAGTTGGAACATGTGTCCAATTTTATTAGAAAAAGCAATTGAGGATTGCATTTTGGAAAATGAAAAGCCAAAGGTAATTATGTTAGTTCATCTTTATGGGATGCCTGCTAAAATGGATGAAATAATGAAAATTGCAACTAAATATGATATTCCTGTGATTGAGGATGCTGCTGAGGCACTTGGATCAACTTACAAAAATAAACCTTTAGGGACATTTGGGACATTTGGAGTTTACTCATTTAATGGCAATAAGATTATCACAACTTCAGGAGGCGGAGCTCTATTCTGTAAAGATAAGGCTTTGATTGAAAAAGCAAAATTCTTAGCTACTCAAGCTCGAGATGATAAACCTCATTATGAACATTCTGAAATAGGGTATAATTATAGAATGAGTAATATTTGTGCAGCAATAGGTCTTGGACAATTAGAAGTTTTAGAAGAAAGAATACTGCAAAAGAGAGCTATTAAATTATTTTATAAAAAGGAGTTATCTTGTATTAAAGAAATTAGTTTTTTGAATGAAAATGAGGGTAGTTATTCTAATTTTTGGCTGACTACTATTCTTTTATCAGAAAATTCAACAATAGATAGAGAGCAATTGCGTTTACATCTGGAAAAAGAGAATATTGAAAGCAGACCACTTTGGAAACCAATGCATTTACAGCCTGTTTTTAAAGAATGTAAATCTTATGTGAATGGTGTCTCTGAAGATTTATTTAATAGAGGATTGTGCTTGCCCTCAGGAACTAATATGTCAATTGCAGATTTGAAAAGAGTGGTAAGTAAGATAAAGGAGTTATATGAAGCTTAGATTACAAAATCTAGAGAGAATTTATAAGCAATTCATTATGTTGCTTGTAGATGTTAGTACTCTACTATTTGCATTGTGGTTATCTTTTGTTTTACGATTAGGAGAGCCATTTCCATTTGATTATATTTATGATTCATTATGGATATTTATTGCTGTACCCGTTGTAAATATTCCCTTATTTATTAGGCTTGGACTTTATAGATCAGTTTTACAATATATAGGTATAAAGATTATTACCACAACATTTCAAGCCACTACAATAAGTTGTTTGATTATTGGGTTCTTGATGATGTTTTTTAGAGAGTCTAACTTACCTAGATCCGTTTTGCCTATTTTCTGGTTCATTGTTAATATTTGTGTAATGAGTACCAGGTTTTTATTTAAAGGATATTTGTATTCATGGGATAGCTTTGTTAATTCCAGGAAACAAACGATAATTTATGGTGCTGGTAATGCTGGGGTACAATTAGTAGAGAGTTTAAAGAAAAGTACTGTTTACGCACCAATTGGATTTATTGATGATGATAAAGCAAGACAAGGTACTATTTTAAATTTTTTGGAGGTTTTTTCTTTTGATAAAATTGAAGAATTAATAAAAATTAAAGAGGCAAAAATTTTATTATTTGCAGTGCCTTCAGCATCACATAAACAAAGGACGCAAATATTACAGAAACTCACAAAATTCCCTATTGAAGTTAAGGTATTACCTTCAATGGATAATATAGTAGATGGTGTGGTTTCAATTGATAGCATTAAACATGTTGGTGTTGCTGATATTTTAGGCAGAATTCCAGTTGCCCCAAAACAAAAGTTACTTGAAAGAAATATAAAAGGAAAAAATATTTTAATTACAGGTGCTGGTGGGAGTATCGGGTCTGAATTGTCAAGACAAATTATTAATCTTAATCCTGATAAGATTATATTACTTGATAACTCTGAATTTAATTTGTATACGATTCATCAGGAATTATCATCAATATTAAAAAGCGTTAAAATTGTACCATGTTTATGTACTGTAACTAATTATCATCAGCTTAAAAAAATAATTAGCGAACATAATATTAATACAATTTTTCATACTGCGGCTTACAAGCATGTCCCTATGGTTGAGATGAATATTATTTCAGGAGTGTATAATAATGTTATTGGGACTTATAATGTAGCTAGAGTTGCCAACGAGTTAAAAGTAGATAGTATGATTCTGGTTTCTACTGATAAGGCTGTTCGCCCTACTAATATAATGGGGGCTTCAAAGCGTTTTTCTGAACTTGTTTTGCAGGCTTTTTCTATTAAAAGTAGCACTTGTTTCTCAATGGTAAGGTTTGGCAATGTGCTGGATTCTGCAGGTTCAGTTGTGCCTCTATTCCGAAAACAAATTAAGAAAGGAGGTCCAGTAACTGTAACTCACCGAAATATTTCTCGTTATTTTATGACAATTCCTGAGGCTGTACAATTGGTTTTGCAAGCTGGTGCAATGGCAAAAGGGGGAGATGTTTTTGTTTTGGATATGGGTGAGCCGATTAAGATTATTGATTTAGCTTATAAAATGATACATTTAAGTGGATTAACTCCAATTGATAATGAAAATCCTGATGGAGATATAAGTATTGAGTTTACCGGTTTACGCCCAGGAGAAAAATTATTTGAAGAACTACTGATTGGGGATAATGTTATCCAATCAGAACATCCTAGAATTATGCAAGCAA
>JACNFT010000027.1:0-8374 GCA_014384505.1 Cryomorphaceae bacterium
CCATCATCTACACTTCCTGCAGTTGTGAAGCGTAAAAGCTCCATATCTAAATATCCTTTCGTTTGGCTCATAATTTTTTTTAAAAGTAACCTTCTTTTTTTCTATCTTCCATGGCTGCTTCCGATCTTTTGTCATCAGCTCTACCACCTCTCTCGGTAACTCTTGTTGTCGCTACTTCTTCAATAATTTCTTCTAATGTTAGTGCCTCCGATTCTGCAACTCCAGTACAAGTCATATCTCCAATTGTTCTACATCTTATTGTTCTTTCTTCCCAAACTTCATCATCTTTTAATTGAATGTAATCACATTTCCCTAAAAGCACTCCGTTTCTATTTACTACCTCTCTTTTATGTGAGAAATATAAAGAAGGAAGTTCTAGTTTTTCATGCAAAATATATTGCCAAACATCCATTTCTGTCCAATTAGAAATTGGGAATATTCTAAAATGTTCTCCCATTTTCTTTTTTCCATTAAACAGATTCCAAAGTTCTGGTCTTTGATTTTTAGGATCCCATTGCCCAAATTCATCTCTGTGGGAAAAGAATCTTTCTTTAGCTCTTGCTTTTTCTTCATCTCTTCTTGCTCCTCCCATTGCGCAATCATATTTCCCCTGCTCTAGTCCTTCTAAAAGAGTTACAGTTTGCAATCCATTTCGTGAGGCATTTACTCCTGTTTCTTCTACAGCAGTTCCGTTATCAATTGAATCTTGAACATATTTTACAATTAATGTTTCTCCTGTTTCTTCTATTAATTGATCTCTAAATTCAATAGTTTCTGGGAAATTATGCCCAGTGTCTACATGCATTAATGGAAAAGGAACTTTCCCTGGATGAAATGCCTTTCTGGCAAGGTGAAACATAATAATAGAATCTTTTCCTCCAGAAAATAACATTACAGGTTTTTCAAACTGTGCAGCCACTTCTCTTAAAATAAAAATTGCTTCCGATTCTAATTCCTTTAAGTGTGTTAAATTATACGAACTCATTTTACTTATTTTTTATAATTGGCAATATATAATCCAAAACTTTCTGTACCGATTCATCAATCGAAAGCTGGGCTGTGTTTATTTCTATTTCTGGAGATTTAGGAGCTTCAAATGGAGCGCTAATTCCTGTAAAATCTTTTATCTCTCCTTTTCGTGCTTTTTGATAGAGACCTTTTACATCTCTTTCTTCACAAGTATCAACAGAGGCATTTATATATACTTCAATAAAATTCTCAGCTCCAATTATTTGTTTTGCTATATTTCTAATCTCAATTGTTGGGCTTACAAAACAATTTAAGGTAACCACTCCGCAATTCATAAAAAGCTTACTTACTTCTGAAATTCTTCTAATGTTTTCTGCCCTGTCTTCTGTCGAGAAAGTAAGGTTATTACTTATTCCTACTCGTATATTGTCTCCATCCAAAAGTTGATTTAATATTCCTTGAGTATGTAAATGCCTTTCTACTCCTTTTGCGATAGTTGTTTTTCCCGACCCTGATAATCCTGTCATCCAGATTACTTTTGCATGTTGTTGCAATAGTTTTTCTTTATCCTCTTTTTGGAGAATATCATCAAATATGGGGAATAAATTACCTTTCGCTTCTTTCATAATGTAAGTATGCAAATTTAGTAAAATTTATCAAATTTTAAAACAGCTGAATGTCTGATAATTTTTTAATTTTGTCTTTTTTAATTTATGAAAAATCAACAACTAAATTTAGCAGATTATCTAGATTCAACCTATCTGAAAACAGCTGAACAAGCAGGGATTTCTGAATTAGCAACAAAAGACATTGTCATTAGCTCAATTCATGATGCAATTCAATCAAAATTTGCTTGCATAATGATTCGGCCTGAATTTGTTGCTATGGCAAAAGAAATGATAGAATCAAATAAATCAAAATTAAAAGTAGGTACGGTTGTTGATTTTCCTTTTGGAACAGGTACTACTGTGCAAAAAATAACTGAGGGAAAAGCAGTTATTGAAAGTGGTGCTTATGATATTGATTATGTGTGTGATTATAATGCTTTTAAAAGAGGTGCTTTTGAGAAGTTTGACAAAGACATTGTTGAAGGAACTAAACTAGTTTTAAATCATAAGAAAATCGTAAAGTGGATTATTGAAACAGGAGCTTTATCAAGAGATGAGATAAGAGATATTTCCAGACGGATTTCAAAACTAGTTCAATCTAATTTCCCTCAAAATGCTAAGAAGGTTTTTATAAAAACTTCTACAGGCTACTATGGGGGCTATGGTGCAACTGTTAAAGATATTAAAACTATAAAATCAGTTGCTGGAAATTTGCAAATTAAAGCTTCAGGGGGAGTCTCAAATCGTAAAGATTGTTTGGAAATGATAAAAGCAGGTGCAACTAGAATTGGAACATCTAAAGCCGTGTTAATAGATAACGAAAAGTAAAATGAATTTTAATGAGTTATTAATAAAAGCGATTAACGCTTCTATTGAAGGTGGACATGCTATAATGGAAGTGTATGCTTCCGATTTTTTGGTTGAACATAAGGATGATAAATCACCTTTAACGCTAGCAGATAAAAATTGTAACACAGTAATTGAACAGCATTTATTAGGAACAAGCATTCCTTTTTTGAGTGAAGAAGGATCGAAAATTACTTATGAAGAAAGAAAGCATTGGGAGTATTCTTGGTTAGTTGATCCCTTAGATGGAACAAAGGAATTTGTAAAACGAAATGGGGAATTTACAGTTAATATTGCCTTAATCCATAATGGAAACCCAATTATGGGTGTGATTTATGTGCCCGTAAAAGAGGAGCTTTATTTTGCAATGGAAGGTTTAGGGTCTTACAAAATAAAACAAAGCCAAGCCATTGATAGTCTTGATAAGTTGATAGAATCAGCTGATAAACTGCCAATTGAGTATAATAGAGAAAATTATGTAATTGTAGGTTCTCGTTCGCATATGTCTACCGAAACAGAAGTATTTTTTGAAGAAATGAAAAAAGAACATGGTAATGTTGAGGTAATGGCAGTTGGTTCGTCCTTGAAACTTTGTATGGTGGCTGAAGGAAAAGCAGATGCATATCCTAGATATGCATCAACAATGGAATGGGATACAGGTGCGGGACATGCAATTGCAAAATATGCAGGATTTTCGGTAAAACAATATAACTCATCTGAAGATGTAGTTTATAATAAAGAGGATTTGTTAAATCCTTGGTTATTAGTAAAGTAAATAATGAAAGAAAAATCCCTAAAAGCATTGCAGGATAAGGATTTCTCTGAACTTTTTAAAAAAGGAGGAAAATATGATTGGGGTGAAATTGGAAAACAGACAAAACAAGTGTCTAAATCATTTTAAAAATTTGTATTTTAGCCAAAACCAACGAGATGAAAAGTAGAATAGAAAAGTGTATGAAAAGTGCTGTTGAAAATTACACTAGCGTTTTTCAGAATGATAATTTGAAAGCTAATATTCAGAAAATTGTTACTGAAAGTGTAACTGCTTTCCAATCGGATAAAAAGATGCTTTTTTGTGGAAATGGCGGTAGCGCTTCTGATGCTCAGCATATTGCCGCTGAATTAAGTGGAAGGTTCTATTCTGATCGCCCTCCTTTATATGCTGAGGCTTTGCATGTAAATTCATCTTTTATGACTGCCGTAGCAAATGATTATGGTTATGAAGCTACATATGCAAGAATGGTTGAGGCTAAAGGCAGGAAAGGAGATATTCTTGTTGGAATATCAACTTCAGGAAATTCTCCTAATGTGGTGAAAGCAATTCAAAAAGCAAAAGAAATAGGAATGACAACTGTTGGTTTTACAGGTAAAAATGGTGGTGAAATGCGAGATATTTGTGATATTATGATTTGCGCTCCCTCTGATGATACACCAAGAGTACAAGAAGCGCATATTTTAGTTGGGCATATTATTTGTCAATTGATTGAACAAGAAATGTTCCCAGATGCATAAGCTAGATACTCTTTTTTTAGATAGAGATGGTGTGATAAATGTAAAGTTAGATGGGCGGTATGTTAAAAATACTGATGAGTTTGAATTTATGATAGGAGCAGAGACGGCAATATCAAAACTCTCAAAAATATTTAATCGTATTCTTATTGTAACTAATCAGCAGGGAATTGCAAAAGGAATAATGTCAGACAAGGACTTAGGTGTTTTGCATGAGTATATGTTGTTTGAATTAAAAAAAAATGGAGGTATAATACAAAAGATTTATTATTGTCCTCATTTGGCAGCTGAAAGTTGTAATTGTCGCAAGCCAAATACTGGTATGATAGAGCAGGCAATTATTGATTTTCCAGAAATAAAATTAGAGCAATCGTATTTGATTGGAGATTCGGATACAGATATAATTGCAGGAAATAAGATGGGATTGATTACTGTAAAGGTGGATAATGAATATTCTTTATCAAAATGGTGTGACGAATTGTTATCTGTTATTCAATAATAATTTTAATTTTACAAAATAAAACAGATAAATGATTAGTCCAGAGTTAAATATAATTTTTTCTTTAATCACTGCATTTTTGATTACTTATGTAGCCATACCAAAGGTTATATTTTTTGCTGAAAAGTTAAGATTATTAGATGAGGCAGGAATTAGAGCCTCACATAAGGGAAGTGTGCCGATATTTGGTGGAATTGCTATTTTTACGGGTATTATTTTCTCATTATTATTTTGGGCAGATATTGAAAATATTCAGTACCTTTTAGTCAGTATTTTAATTATTTTTTTTGTTGGTGTTATTGATGATTTATTAGTACTTTCTCCTTTTAAAAAAATCGTTGGTCAAATTATAGCAACTTTAATCATTATTCTTTTTCATGATATGCAAATTGATAGTATGCATGGCGTTTTGGGTATATCGGAGACACTGAGCCCTTGGGTAAGCATACCTTTTACTATTTTTGTAGTTATTGTTATTACGAATGGATTTAATCTTATTGATGGGGTAGATGGTTTAGCAGGAGGAATTGGTGTAATCTCATCTTTTTCATTTGGTGTTATTGCCTTACTAATGGGTCAAAGCGATATGGCAATAGTTGCTTTTACTTTAATGGGTGCATTATTAGCATTCTTAAAGTACAATTTGAATCCTGCGAAAATATTTATGGGCGATACAGGTTCTTTAGTTGTTGGATTGATTTTATCTATTTTAGCAATCAATATTATTCGATACGGTTTGGTTGCTGAGACTATTAAATTACCAAACAAAGGTCCTTTGTTAGCTATTGCAATTCTAGCAATTCCATTATTTGATTCACTAAGAGTATTTGTTGTGAGGGTATTTAAACGTAAACATCCTCTTTCTCCAGGAAGAGAGCATATTCATCATACATTATTAGATTTAGGTTTTGGACATAAAAAGACAAGTTTTATATTGTATTTTTCTGCAATTTTTATTATTGTATTTTCTTATTTTTTATTAGATGTAAATGTTAATATAGGTATTGCTATACTTGCATTAATTAGCTTTATCTTATTATACATTCCAATTTACCTTTTAAAAGGTCATTCAAAATAATGCGTTTCGTACTTACTATTATTTTATGTTCCTTTTTCACTATAAGTGTATCAGCTCAGCATACTAATTTATTTTTAGGAAATAATTATTCTTCTAATTTTAATCACTTAATTTATAATGATGACTATCATACGTCTGTTAAGCCAGTGATTAAATCAGATTTAAAGTTTGATATTGATTCTATTCTTGAATTACAGGCTCAGTCAGATTATTCTAATTGGTATTTGAGGAAGATATTTTCGGAACATTTTATTCTTTTAGAAGGTGAAGACTATAGAGTAATTGCCTCTCCAATTATTAATTTTTCGAAAGGAAAAGAATTTGTGGATGCAAAAAAAACGTTTACTAATACTAGGGGTTTTATTGTTGAAGGTAATTTAGGTAAGAAAATATCTTTTTTCAGTTCTTTTGCTGAAAATCAATCTATATTCCCTAATTATATTGATGCTCACATTCGAGATAATAGAGTTGTTCCTGGGCAGGGATATGCTAGAGATTTTAAAGAAACAGGTTTTGATTATGCAATGTCATCAGGATATGTGTCTTACAGAGCTAATAAAATGTTTGCAGTACAGTTTGGGCATGGAAAACATTTTATAGGAGATGGGTATCGTTCATTATTGCTTTCGGATAATTCTTTCAATTACCCTTATTTACGTTTACAGACTACTTTCTGGAAAGTGCAATACACTAACCTCTATACAGAGTTTCAAGATATTAATTATTTTTTGAATAATGGCTTAGATAATTATGATCAAATGGGCTATGCTAAAAAATATATGTCGGCTCATTATTTGAGTATTAATGCAACTAAAAAATTAAATATTTCATTATTTGAATCTGTAATTTGGAGAATGAATCATGCCCCTGGAAACAATGGTTTTGATGTAAATTATTTGAATCCAATAGCAATGCTTAGGCCAATTGAGTTTTCAGTAAATTCCCCTGATAATGTTTTGGTTGGTTTAAATGCTAAGTACAAATTACCTTTTTCATCTTATTTGTATGGACAATTGGTTTTAGATGAATTTAGTTTGAATGATTTAAAACAAAATGATGGTTTTTGGGCAAATAAGTTTGGTTATCAGTTAGGATATAAAATATTTAACTCTTTTGGTATTGAAAATTTAACTATGCAAACAGAGTATAATTTGGTTAGACCTTACACTTACGCTCATCATAACCCACAGCAGAATTATGCACATTATAATCAGCCACTTGCGCATCCCCTTGGAGCTAATTTTTCTGAATTTGTAGTTATGGCTAATTACAAATATAAAAGATGGCAACTAGATGGTAAACTCATATTTGTTAAATATGGTGATAAAGTTACTGGTGATGATACATCTTACGGAAATGATTTATATGAGTCAACAGGTACTTTTGAAGAGCCTAGCGGAAAAGTATATGAAGGAAGACCTTCTGACTTTGGAATTGATATGTATCAAGGTAATTTAACAACAGTTAATATTAAAATTTTCAATATTTCTTATATTGTTAATCCAAAAACTAATCTCAAAATAAATCTAGGTGTTACTTTACGCGATTTTAAAAATGAGGATGAAGAATTACAAACTCAATTTATTAATTTTGGAATTAAGAGCGATTTATTTAATCACTATTACGACATTTAATGGCCCTGATTTTAGGAATAGAAACAGCTACTAAAAATTGCTCAGTTGCACTTTTTAAAGATGGAATAGTTATAGCTGAAAAGGAGTATATTTCTGATGGATATTCGCATGCTGAGCAACTTACCTTATTCATTCAACAGGTTATTGATTCAGCTAAGATTACCTTAAAAAAAATTGATGCAGTTGCATTAAGTATGGGTCCTGGTTCTTATACTGGATTGCGAATTGGTACTTCAACAGCTAAAGGATTATGTTATGCTTTAGATATTCCATTAATTGCTATTTCTACTTTAAAAGCTATGGCCTTTGCTATGGCTGAAAATGAGAAGTCAGCTATTTATTGTCCTATGATTGATGCAAGAAGAATGGAGGTTTTTTCTGCTTTATATGATGTAAATAATAAACAGGTTAGAGGCGTACAAGCAGATGTTGTAGATGAAAATACTTATGCAGAATTATTAGCAAATGAGATAATATTCTTTGGAGATGGCTCCTTAAAATGTAAAGAAGTCATCAATCATAAAAACGCTAAATTTATTTTAGGAATTAATCCTTCAGCAAAGAATTTAGGAATTTTAGCTAAAGCTAAATTTGAAAATAAGGATTTTGAAGATGTTGCTTATTTTGAGCCTTACTATTTAAAAGATTTTGTTGCTGGAAAGAAAAAAGCTTAGTCTCTTTTAGTTTTTTTTGCAGCAGCATTAAATCTTCCTTTAAAAGAGCTTGAGTTTCCTCCGCTACTTCTGCCTCCTCCTCCAGTTGATTCTTTTCTTGATGAAGAACCTCCAGAAGATCTACCTCCTTGTCTATCCCTTCCTCCACCTGAATTACTTCTTTTTTCACCACCACCTGAGTATGAACGACCGCTACCTCCTCTGTTTCCACCTCCTCTAGATGACTTTTCTCCTGGAGCTTGAGATACTTCAACATTTACTCTATTTCCATTCCAAACTGCATCAGAAAGACCGCTTAATACATCCGTTTCAAAATCATTTGGAGCCTCAAAAAATGAGAATTTTCTCATGATATCAATCTTTCCTACTGGAATATTTCTATTTCTTGTGTATTCATTTATCAAACCAATTAGGTTGTGAGCTTGTAAATCTTTTTCTGCTCCTAAATTTATAAAAAATCTTGTGTATCCTGCTTCAGCATGTCCGGTTCTTTCTCCTCCACTTCTTTCATTTCTACCTCCACTTCTTTCGTTTCTGCCTCCACTTCTTTCATTTCT
>JACNFT010000027.1:8424-13629 GCA_014384505.1 Cryomorphaceae bacterium
TTTCTGCCTCCACTTCTTTCATTTCTATCTCTATTATTACTTCCGGAAACATTTAAGTCAGGAGCATTTTTATAGAAAGATAAGAAACGATTAAATTCAGCAGAAACAAAATGCTTAATAAGTGCCTCTTTATCTAAATGTGCTAATTTTTCTTCAATAGAAGGTAAGTATTTGTCAATTTGATGATTTACTTCAGTAGAAACTACTTTGTCAATTAATTTCATTAACTGGATTTGACAGATTTCATCTCCATTAGGAACTTTCATAAGCGTTAAGTCACGCTTAATCATTCTTTCAATTGACTTTAGCTTTCTTCCTTCACGACTATGTGCAATAATAATTGATGTTCCTTTGTTTCCAGCTCTACCTGTCCTACCTGATCTATGAACATATATTTCATCATCATCAGGAAGATTATAGTTGATAACATGTGATAATTCATTAATATCAATTCCTCTTGCGGCAACATCTGTTGCTACTAATAGTTGTAGTTTTCTTTTTCTGAAACGTCCCATTACATGGTCTCTTTGGGCTTGAGATAATTCGCCATGTATAGCATCTGCACTGTAACCATCTTGCATTAGTTTATCAGCTACTTCAGCAGTTTCTCTTCTTGTACGGCAAAATACAATCCCATAGATATCAGGATTTATATCACAGATTCTTCTTAAAGCTTTATATCTGTCACGTGCATTTACCATGTAATAATGGTGTTCTATATTTGCAGCACCTTCATTTCTGCTTGCAACCTCAATTGTTTTTGGGTTTTGCATATAGTTCTTACTAATTCGCATTACTTCTTTTGGCATTGTAGCTGAAAAAAGTAAAGTTTGTTTTTCTTGAGGTGTTTCAGCTAAAATTGTATCCAAATCATCTTTGAATCCCATATTTAACATTTCGTCTGCTTCATCTAAAACTACAAATTCAATATCTTGTAATTGTAATGATTTTCTATTTATTAAATCAATAACTCTTCCTGGAGTACCAACAACAATTTGTGTGCCTGATTTTAATGATTTAATTTGGGGCATTATACTTGCTCCACCATACACAGCAGTTATTTTTAATCCTTTTGTATACTTTGCATATGTTTCCATGTCTTTTGCAATCTGAAGACAAAGCTCTCTAGTAGGGCAAAGAATTATAGCTTGAGGAAATTTTCTTTCAACATCAATTTTATGCAATACAGGCAGTCCAAATGCAGCTGTTTTACCTGTACCAGTTTGAGCTAGTGCAATTAAATCATTTTTGTTTTCCAATAAATAAGGAATTGATTCCTGTTGGATGGGTGTTGGTGTATCAAAACCTAAATCGGTTATTGCTTTTTGAATGTTTTTATTCAGTCCTATTTCAGAAAATGTCATACTATAAATTTTTTGCAAAATTACTCTATTATTTTCCTTAACTACTATAAAACCAGACTTATCCTTTTTTTATGAACACAGCGGTTTTTATGAATTCATTAACTATTTTTGCAAACTAAAATTTTAATGATGAGTATAGGTAAGTTTTCTGATCGACATATTGGCCCTAGAAGTAATGATGTTAAGGAGATGCTTTCGCAAGTAAATGCGTCTTCAATTGAACAATTAATTAAGGAAACAATTCCGGCACAAATTCATTTAGACAGAGAGATGAGTTTGCCTTATGCGTTGTCAGAAAGTCGTTTTATTGAGCACATGAAAGGCATTGCTCAGAAGAATAAAAATTACCGTTCATATATTGGAATGGGCTATTTTAATACAATTCTTCCTGGTGTTATTCAAAGAAATGTTTTAGAAAACCCGGGTTGGTACACTGCTTATAGTCCTTATCAAGCTGAAATAGCACAAGGTAGATTGGAAGCTTTATTGAATTACCAAACTATGGTAAGTGAGCTTACGGGAATGGAAATTGCTAATGCATCTTTACTGGATGAAGGAACGGCTGCTGCTGAGGCAATGATACTATTGTATAATAACAGAAGTAGAAAGCAGAAAGCGGATAAAATTGCTAACTTCTTTGTTTCGGAATTATGTTTTCCGCAAACTATTGAAATTTTAAAAACGCGTGCTGTTCCTCTTGGAGTTAAATTGGTAATTGCTAATCATGATGAAGTTGAGATTGATGGACAATTTTTTGGTGCTATCTTACAGTATCCAGCAAAGTATGGTGAGGTAATTGATTATTCTGATTTCGTTAATCAAATAAAGGCTATTGGAGTTGGAGTGGTTGTAGCGGCTGATTTATTAAGCTTAAGTTTACTTACTCCTCCTGCTGAATGGGGAGCTGATGTTGTTGTAGGGACTACCCAGCGATTTGGAATTCCAATGGGATATGGAGGTCCTCATGCTGCTTATTTTGCGACTTTTGAAAAATATAAAAGGAGTATTCCAGGTAGAATTATCGGTGTCAGTGAGGATATGGACGGGAATAGAGCTCTCAGAATGGCTTTGCAAACAAGGGAGCAGCATATTAAAAGAGAAAAAGCAACATCAAATATCTGCACAGCACAAGTGCTGTTAGCTGTTATGGCAAGTATGTATGCAGTGTATCATGGAGCTGAAGGCTTAAGAAAAATGAGTAAAAATATTCATTCTTTAACTGCTGCATTGGATGAAGGATTGACTCAGTTAGGTTATCATCAGTTGAATTCTATTTATTTCGATACGCTACATATTTCAGTTGGAAATGTTTCTATGGAAAACATAAAAACCTATGCTGAGGTTGCGAAAATCAATTTTAATTATATTAATGATGATACACTTTCAATAAGTATTGATGAGAAAGATGACTTGAGTAATATCAATGATATTTTAGAGGTATTTGCAAAAAGCTGTAATCATTCTGATTCACAAGATTTAATAAAAGAGGTGTTAAGTGGTGATTATACTCAGGCAACTGCAAGAATTCCAGATGCACTTTATCGTACTTCCTCTTTTATGCAGCATGATGTTTTTAATAAGTATTATTCGGAAACTGAAATGATGCGTTATATCAAGCGTTTAGAAAATAAAGATTTATCATTAACACATTCCATGATTCCTTTAGGTTCATGTACTATGAAATTGAATGCGGCTTCTGAATTATTCCCATTAAGTTGGTCAGAATTTGGAAATTTACATCCTTTCGCTCCTGCTCATCAAGCAAGGGGTTATCATATAATGTTTCATGAATTAGAAGAAATGTTATGTGAAATTACGGGTTTTGATGCTATGAGTTTGCAGCCAAATTCTGGTGCTCAAGGTGAGTTTGCAGGGCTAATGGTTATTAGAGCCTATCATGAAAGTAGAGGTGATGATAATAGAAATATATGTTTAATTCCTTCGTCAGCTCATGGTACTAATCCTGCTTCAGCAGTTATGGCTGGAATGAAGGTTGTAGTCACTCCATGTGATGAATTTGGTAATATTGATGTTGATGTGTTAAGAGAAAAAGCGGAAGAACACAAAGAAAATCTTTCAGCTTTAATGGTAACTTACCCTTCAACTCATGGTGTGTATGAAGAGGCTATTATGGAAATTACTCAGATTATTCATGATAATGGAGGACAAGTATATATGGATGGTGCAAATATGAATGCACAGGTGGGAATAACAAATCCTGCACTTATTGGCGCTGATGTTTGTCATTTGAATTTACATAAAACATTTGCTATTCCTCATGGTGGTGGTGGTCCTGGAATGGGACCAATTGGAGTGGTAAAACATTTAAAACCATTCTTACCAAATCATCCTTTAGTAAAAATGGGAGGAGAAAGCGGGATGTCTATTTCTTCTGCTCCTTGGGGAAGTGCTTTAGTTTTGTCTATTTCGTATGCCTATATTAAAATGTTAGGAGCAGAAGGGTTAAAATCTTCAACTGAGATAGCTATTTTAAATGCAAACTATATTAAAGAAAAATTAGTAAAGCATTTTGATGTTTTATATTCGGGGAATAATAATAGAGTTGCTCATGAAATGATTGTAGACTTTAGAATGTTTAAAAAAGATGGAATTGAGGTTGTGGATGTTGCAAAGCGTTTAATGGACTATGGTTTTCATGCACCAACTGTTTCTTTTCCTGTGGCAGGAACTTTAATGATTGAGCCTACTGAAAGCGAAAGTAAAGAAGAATTAGATCGTTTTTGTGAAGCAATGATTAGTATTAAAAGTGAAATCAATGAAGTGCTAGCTGGAGAAGTTATCCTAGAAGAAAGTGTGTTGAAAAATGCGCCACATACTTTAGGTTTGGCGGTAAATGATGAATGGAATTTTAACTATACAAGACAAAAAGCCGTGTATCCATTAGAATGGGTAAGGGATAGAAAATTCTGGCCTTCAGTTAGGCGAGTGAATGATGCATTTGGGGATAGAAATTTCATTTGTTCCTGTGCTCCAATTTCAGATTATATTGAGTAGATAAGATTTTAAAAACATGTACATGGCTATTTGCCTAAGTTATAGTATATTTGTAGCCGATTTAATAATTAAAAAAAACAAAAATGAAAAAAACTTTACTTTCCGCTTGTGCTATTTTAGTTGCTTCAGCAACTTTTGCACAGCAAGCGAATGTGGCGGAATTACCTAATGAGAGCTTGACAAAAGGGTATTCTACTATGTCGTCTACACCTAATTTCACTCCTTCAAGTGCTGCATCTGTACCGCAAAATCTTTGGGAAGATGACTGTTCAGATATTGGTACTTGGATTGTTACAAATTCTAGTACTCTAGGATATGGGTGGGCTATTGAGACGGATCCTAATGCTACTCCGGCTGGAGGCGCTTTAACTCCTATGGCTTCAGCTTCAGCTTCTAATGGTTATATGATGATTTCATCAGATTTACTTGGAGGTCCTGATGGAGATGGTACAACTATCTCTACGGAATTTACTAATGCTACTCCTGTTGATTTAACAATGTACCCAAACGTTCAGTTGCCTTTTCAGCATAACTTTAGATGGTGGAACGATACTAGAATTGTTAGGATATCACCAGATAATGGAGTAACTTGGGTTGAACTTGATGTAATCACAGATGATGCAGGGTACTCTTACCCAGCTCAAAGTTCTAATAATCCTCATATGTCAGTTTATGATATTTCTTCAGTTGCTGGGGGTATGTCTGAGGTTCTAGTGCAATTTTACTACAATGATAATGATATTTGGGCTTGGTACTGGGCAGTTGATGATATTGCTATTTCGGAGTTACCTGATAACAGCATTGTTTCTTCTGATGAAGTTATGGG
>JACNFT010000024.1 GCA_014384505.1 Cryomorphaceae bacterium
GACTCGTTAAATTACCAATAGGCAAACCACTATTTTGAGGACTTTGGAAAAGACTAGCTACCAGCAGAAAAAAAATGGGCAAACATTTCCTTTTTAACTTTAAAGCAGATATCTCTAGTGTTGATATCCCTTCAGAACTCAATAATCCTTTTAGCACACATATTCCTGAGATTGCAAAAGAAGCAGCAAAGGAATTTCAAGAATTCATTGTCCTAGAATCTAAAAAGTGGAATTATAATTTTGCCATACAAAGAGGGAAAATGTTTGGAATTCTTGTCGTTCAAAAACAAGATCGTACCTATTTTTATATAGGAACAGTTTCAGGAAAATTACCTGAAAATGCAAAATGTGATAAGTTTATTCCCTCTGTATTTGATGAATCTACTGATGATTTTTTTATCAATAAAGGTATGATAGAATTGAGTGAAATTAGCAATCAAATTAAAACCACCAATAGTCCGTCTGAAATTATTTTACTAAAAGAAAAAAGAAAGCAAAAATCAGTTGCCCTTCAAAAACAACTTTTTGAGAATTATCATTTTCTTAATCTTTCAGGAAAAGAGAAGAATCTATTGGAAATTTTCAAGCATTCAGCTCACGGAAATCCTCCAGCTGCTACTGGTGAATGTGCTGCCCCCAAACTATTACAATATGCTATTAAAAATCAACTAAAACCAATCGCATTAACTGAGTTTTGGTGGGGAATTTCTAGCGAAAATAAAGAAAAAAAACACAGAGCCTACTACCCAGCCTGCAAAAACAGATGCCGACCAATTTTAGAATATATGCTAGAAGATACAGAATTGTTTACCAAAAAGGAAGCAGAAACTAAAGCCCAGGAATAACAAGGCAATATGAAATCATAACTCATCTTTTTTTCTAATTTTGCAATCTCATTTTATAAAAATAAATTACAATGATTGATATTAAAAAAACATTAGAAGTGTTAGGAGTAAAAGCAACTAACAATGGTACTTCAACTGGTTCAGTTTCATTTGGTGGTGGAACTGAAATTGAATCTTACTCTCCGGTAGATGGGAGCTTAATTGGAAAAGTAACTTCAACAACTCCTGAGGAATATGAAAAAGTAATGCAGACTGCAACAGCTGCATTTAAGGATTGGAGGTTAAAGCCGGCTCCACTTAGGGGTGAGATTGTTCGCCAATATGGAGAGAAATTAAGAGCATATAAACAAGAATTAGGAGAACTCGTTTCTTACGAAATGGGGAAATCTTTACAAGAAGGTTTGGGTGAAGTGCAGGAGATGATTGATATCTGTGATTTTGCTGTTGGACTTTCTCGTCAATTACATGGATTAACTATGCATTCTGAGCGTCCAGGACACAGAATGTACGAACAATATCATCCACTTGGAGTCGTTGGTATTATTTCTGCCTTTAATTTCCCAGTTGCTGTTTGGAACTGGAATACTGCTTTAGCTTGGATTTCAGGTGATACTTGTGTTTGGAAAGCATCAGAAAAATCTCCATTATGTGGAATTGCTTGTCAAAACATTTGGAATGAAGTAGCAAAAGAAAATAATTTACCAGAAGGTATTTCTTGCATCATAAATGGTGATTATAAAGTAGGAGAAATGATGACAACTGATGACAGATTACCTTTAATATCTGCTACTGGCTCAACAAGAATGGGACGTATTGTTGGAACTACAGTTGCTGAACGATTTGGAAAATCATTATTAGAGTTAGGAGGAAATAATGCAATAATCATTACTCCAAATGCTGATTTAGAAATTACAATTATTGGTGCCTTATTTGGTGCTGTAGGTACTTGTGGTCAAAGATGTACTTCTACAAGAAGACTAATTATACACGAGTCAGTTTATGATGAAGTTAAAAATAAATTAGCAAAAGCATATACTCAAATAGTTATTGGAAATCCTTTAGACGAGAGCAATCATGTTGGTCCGTTAATTGATAAGGATGCTGTAAACATGTATTTAAGTGCTATTGAAAAAGCAAAAGAAGAAGGAGGTAATGTATTGGTTGAAGGTGGTGTGTTAGAAGGAAAGGGTTATGAAAGTGGATGTTATGTAAGGCCAGTAATTATTGAAGCTGAAAACCATTTTGAAATAGTTCAACACGAAACATTTGCTCCAATACTATATATTATGAAGTATACTGACTTGGATGAGGCTATTGAAATGCAAAATGGAGTGAAGCAAGGATTGTCGTCTGCTATTATGACAACTGACTTACGTGAGGCTGAAAAATTCCTTTCTACTGCTGGTAGTGATTGCGGTATTTCAAATGTAAATATTGGTACTTCAGGGGCTGAAATTGGTGGTGCTTTTGGTGGTGAAAAAGAAACAGGAGGAGGAAGAGAAAGTGGTTCTGATGCTTGGAAAATTTACATGAGAAGACAAACAACTACAATTAATTATACTGCTGAATTACCTTTAGCACAAGGTATTAAGTTTGATTTATAATTTTTTATCCTGCATAAGTAGGGTAAGAAACGTTTGCGGGGGAGACAATACAAAATAATTTTGTTTCTCCTTTTGGGTTTATTGCTAGTACTTGCTCATGCTTAATTCTTATAAAATCATCCTGCTCTACACTGTTGTTATTGATGGTTGGCCCTCCTGACAAAACATAAATAGAATAATAGTTTTCTTTATTAAGCTTCATGGTAAATGTTTCTTTTAAATTTAATTCAAACATTTCAACCCCTTCTGTTTTTACTTTTAAAGGAGACTCTTCTCCAATTAACACTCTCTTATTTCCT
>JACNFT010000054.1 GCA_014384505.1 Cryomorphaceae bacterium
CCTGCAATACTGTCAATCAAGGGAATTTTAAACTGCAGTCCTGCCCCAGATACTTTATGAAACTTACCTAAACGCTCAATTACAACTGCGGTTTGTTGTTTTACCATATATAAAGTTCCTTTTAACAAGAAAAGGGCAATTATGATGTAAATTATGTTTCCGAAAATAATATTTGTATCCATTTTTTATTGTTTTAAATTTTAAGCTCAAATATACGTAAAAAAAAGGAGCCAATTGGCTCCTTAATTTTTATTTCAAATATCTAAAATCATGATTATTTTTAATTTTTTGTAACGATTCATAAATCAATCGTATTACATCTTCAACATCATCCTTATGTACAGTTTCAACTGTGGTATGCATGTACCTTAGCGCAAGCGATATTAAAGAAGAAGCAACTCCACCCGTTGAGTAGGCAAAAGCATCCGTATCCGTACCTGTAGCACGAGAAGCAGCCATTCTTTGGAAAGGAATTTTATTCTTTTCAGCAGTATTAATAATTAACTCCAATAAATTATTTTGTACTGCCGGGCCATAAGTCAATACCGGACCTGCTCCACATTTTGTATCTCCTTGTTTTATTTTATCAATCATTGGTGTGCCTGTATCATGGCAAACATCCGTTACAATAGCTACATCAGGTCTTATCGTATCCACAATCATTTGTGCTCCTCTTAAACCTACTTCCTCCTGCACCGAGTTAGTAATGTATAATCCAAAAGGTAATTTTACTTTATTTTCTTTTAACAAACGAGCCACCTCAGCAATCATAAAACCGCCTATACGATTATCCAATGCTCTACCTACATAAAAGTTTTTATTCAAAATCATGAACTCATCCTCATAAGTAACCACACAACCTACATGAATGCCTAATCCCTCAACCTCATCCTTATCCTTAGCTCCACAGTCCAAAAAGATATTATCTAACTTAGGGGATTTTTCAGTTGCTCCATTTCTGGTATGGATTGCTGGCCAACCAAAAACAGCCTTAACCATTCCTTTTTTAGTATGGATATTTACTCTTTTAGAAGGAGCAATCTGATGATCAGAACCTCCATTTCTTCTTAAATAAATAAATCCGTCTTTAGTTATGTAATGCACAAACCAAGAAATTTCATCAGCATGAGCTTCAATAACTACTTTATATTTCGCCTCAGGATTTATCACACCAACTACTGTTCCGTAAGTGTCTACAAAATGTTCATCAATATAAGGGCTAATGTATTCTAACCATAATTTTTGCCCTCCACTCTCAAATCCTGTTGGAGATGGGTTATTTAAATATTTCTCTAAAAAAGCTTCTGACTTTTTAGTGATAATTTTCTTCTTTGCCATATTATTATAAAATTTTAAAGTGCGAATGTAAACAATTTAACCTGCCCAACCCTCCCTGTCTAAGGAACGATATTGTATTGCCTCAGCAATATGTTCGGAAGTAATTGATTTATTTTTTTCTAGATCAGCAATTGTACGTGCCACTTTTAATATTCTGTCATAGGCCCTAGCTGATAAATTTAATTTTGTCATAGCCATCTTGAGTAGTTGTTGACTTTCAGAATTTAATTTACAAAAAACCTGCAGCTGCTTAGTGCTCATTTGAGCATTAGCATGCACCCCTTCATTTTCTTTATATCTACTGCCTTGCAGCTCTCTTGCAGCCATCACTCTCTCCCTAATATCAGCACTACTCTCTCCCTTTTCTTTTGATGATAATTCTTCAAAACTTACGGGAGTAACCTCAACATGCAAATCTATCCTATCCAATAAAGGTCCTGAAATCTTATTGAGATATTTTTGTACCATTCCTGGTGGACATAAACAATCCTTATCTGGATGATTATAATAACCGCAAGGACAAGGATTCATAGAAGAAACTAACATGAAATTTGCAGGATAATCTACTGATGATTTGGCGCGAGAAATAGTGACCACTCTATCTTCCAAAGGCTGTCGCATTACCTCTAAAACTGTTCGTTTAAATTCTGGTAACTCATCCAAGAATAACACTCCATTATGAGCTAAAGATATTTCGCCTGGCTGAGGGTTAGTTCCTCCACCTACCAATGCTACATCTGAGATAGTATGGTGTGGAGAACGAAACGGACGAGAAGTCATTAGAGAATTATTATCGGATAAACGACCAGAAACCGAATGAATTTTTGTTGTTTCCAAAGCCTCTGATAAAGTTAATGGAGGTAAAATTCCAGACATCCTTTTAGCTAACATAGTTTTCCCTGCTCCTGGAGGACCTATCATAATTACATTATGACCTCCGGCAGCTGCTATTTCTAAAGCTCTTTTGATATTTTCCTGTCCTTTAACATCTGAAAAGTCAGCAATATTATTATTTAGTCCTGCCAGAAATTCAGCTCTAGTATCAATTAAGGTTGGAGCAATTACTTGCTTTCCATTAAAAAGATTAATAACCTCTACTATATTTTCAACACCCAACACTTCCAGATTATTAACAATAGCAGCTTCCCTAGCATTTTGTTTGGGTAAAATGATTCCTTTAAAGCCTGCCTCCCTTGCTTTTACAGCTATAGGCAAAGCTCCTTTTATTGGCTGTAAACTTCCATCTAAGGAAAGCTCACCCATAATAAGGTAGTCACTTACTTTTTCTGATTTTATTTGTTGTGATGCAGCTAATATTCCAATAGCTAAAGGTAAATCATAAGCCGACCCTTCTTTACGAATATCGGCAGGCGCCATATTTATAGTAATCTTTTTTCCAGGAATACGATATCCATTATTCTTAAGTGCTGCCCTAATTCTTTGCTCGGATTCTTTTACAGCATTGTCAGGCAAGCCAACTAGAAAAAACTTAATCCCTTGCGCTACATCCACCTCAATAGTAATAGTTGTGGCATGAATACCACTAACTGCACTACCGTAGGTTTTTACTAGCATATTTCTATTTTTTAAATTCTTGGAGACCCCTGCCTAACCAATCAGTAAACAAATCTACAGTGCCATAATCTTGGTAGTTGGCGTTTTCAACCAAAGTCTCTTCATCATGATTTAAAAATACATAATAAGGCTGTGAATTAGTCCCGTAACTATTGGCTTGCAATACCATCCATTTATCTCCAGTGGTTTTTACTTTTTTAGTTTTTCCTGCCATTGTCGTTTCGTACTGCTGCTCCTTTGGAAGCTCAATTCTTTCATCAACATATAATGAAATTAAGACCACATCATTAGCAAGCGTATTTTTCACATGAGCAGCAGACCAAACTTGTTCTTCCATCTTACGACAATTCACACAAGCGTGTCCTGTAAAATCCAATACCACAGGCTTATTTATTTTTTTAGCATGAGCCATTCCCATATCATAATCATGAAAAACGAGTATGCCTTGAGGCCCTAAATGCTGACCATCTTCTTCATGAGCTGAAATAGCATTACCTCCTTGAGAGTTTCCTACACCATAAGGAGATTCACTGTATTGCATGGGTGGTGGAAAAGCATTAATTATCTTCAATGGTGCGCCCCACATACCAGGAATCATGTACAAAGTTAAAGTACCCGTTAAAATAGCAGCACTCAAACGACCAACAGAAACATATTTTAAATCCGAATCATGCGCGAACTTTAAGAATCCTAATAAGTACATAGTCAGCAGTCCAAAAATCATAATCCATATTGCAATAAATAACTCGCGTTCCAACAAATGAGTCTGCATTACTAAATCCGCATTCGACAAGAATTTGAAAGCTAATGCAATTTCTAAAAATCCTAATGTTACTTTTACTGAATTTAGCCATCCACCTGATTGTGGTAAAGAGTTTAACCATCCTGGGAAAGCTGCAAATAAAGCAAATGGTAAAGCAATGGCTAATGAAAAACCGAGCATACCAATAATTGGGCCCATATACCCTCCTGATGCCGCTTCAACTAGTAAAGTTCCTACAATTGGTCCTGTGCAAGAAAAAGAAACTAAAGCTAAAGTAAAAGCCATAAAGAAGATACCAATCAAACCTCCTTTCCCTTCCGCCTCAACACTTTTGTTTGTCCAAGAGGATGGTAATTGAATTTCGAAAGCCCCTAAAAAAGAAGCTGCAAAAACAATCAACAAGATAAAAAATCCAATATTAAAATAAACATTAGTCGCCATGTTATTTAAAGCATCAGCCCCAAATACTGAAGAAACACCAACTCCTAAAGCAACATAAATTGCAATAATAGAAAGTCCATAAATAATAGCATTTGCAATTCCTTGCGCTTTTGTTTTAGACTGCTTAGTAAAGAAAGAAACCGTCATAGGTATCATAGGGAAAACACAAGGAGTTAGCAGTGCCGCAAAACCACTTACAAAAGCAATAAAAAAAAGTGCCCACATGCTTTTACCTTCTTTTTCATCAGAAGTATTTTTTGTATCTTCAACAATAACACCCCCATCAACACCTTTTATTTCAAAAGAAAACTCTACCTCTTCAGGTGGTAAACATTGAGCTTCATCACATACCATAAAGTAAACATTTCCTTCTAAATTAAAATCTTCAGAAGAAGAAACTTGTACTATTTGTGTGAAAATAGCTTCATTTTTAAAATATTTTAGAATCATGTCAAAATTAGGGTCAAACTCTTCAATTGGCTCTCCTTCTTTAGGAGTTCCAACTAATGAATAACCTCCTTCTGTTGTAAAGGTAAACTCTGTAGGTACAGGTCCATCATCCCCAATAAATTGAGAATATAAATACCAACCATCATCAATAGTTGCTTTGAACTGCAATTCTATTTCATGATCCGACACCTGTTTTTGAGAAAAATCCCAAGAAACAGGAGTGAAAATTTGTGCTGATGTAATCACACTCAGAAGTGTAAAAAATAGGATGAAAATTTTCTTCATATTTATTTTAATTTGTCTTGTATTACTCGTGTTAATTCTTCAGATTTTTGACTTCCAATAAGATAAATCAGACCATCTTTATCAGTTAGTTCAACAGCATCAATTCCTCTTGTATAAAATCGAATTGTTCCCTTTAGATGCAAGTTGTAAACGGAGCGATTCAAAAAATATTTGCTATATTTTACTTTTTTAACAGATACAATGCTTGCTGTATCAATTTTTATTTTTCTGGAAGTCCAAAGCCCATCTAGGATGATGCTTCCGTTTTTCACTTTAGTTTCAAAATGCAGAATAAATAATAATAATATTGAAATAACCATTATTCCTATCCCAATAAAGAAATATAGCTCTCCTGCCTTATCGTGATTCTCTCTCCAATAATAAGCAACTAAACAAAAAATTGCCAATGACATTCTTCTACTAAGAGACATTTTATTGAGCCCCAAATATTGTTTTTCTATAAAATCAAACTCTGACATTCTACTATAAATTTAAAGTTGTGCAATGTACACTTTTTTTGTATTGCTTTCTAGCTTATACCTTTCGTCAATTCTGCAGCCCAGCACCCAAACAATATCAACACCAGAACATAACAGCCATTGCTCTTGTTTATCTATTATTGAAAATTTACTGTCAATGAAAAAATCACTTAATTTCTTAAATTTCTTCATTCCTAATGGTATGAATTTATCTCCTTGCTTCCACTTACGTAAAGTTAAAGGAAATTTTAATTTATCAACATCCAATTGGGCGATATTATTATCATAAATAATAGTTTTATCAGCTATAACTTTAAAATTTATTTCTAGCGGATGAACTAAACTTGTAGTTTTTTCAGTAATCTCAAAAACCTCATTTTCTTTATTTAAAAGAGAGATGAAAATGTTTTCTCTGTCTACTACTAACTGATGAGTAGATGAAAAAAACTGTTTCCCACTTTGCCCCTGCAATGCTTTTGAAATTGCCTCCACAGCATAGAAACCATAAGCAGATAATAATTCATACAAATAGCTATGGAGAGGCTTTAGGGCTAATAAAGCTGAAATTTCAAGCTGCACAATTCCATTTTTTTCTTGAGTTAAATCCTTTCTTACTTCTTCAACTTTGGAAGCATAAACCTGAGCAACACCATCCAAAATCCTCATCTCGTCTTTTACAGTTTGCTGAATACTTGGGTTCATCTCGACTAACAAAGGTATTAACTCATGCCTTATTTTATTGCGCAAATATTTCACAGAAGCATTACTGCTATCCTCTCTAAAAACTAAGTCTCTATCTTTTAGATATTGCTCAATTTCTAATCGTGAAACTGAAAGTAAAGGCCTAACAATTGCATTATTTTTTTCTTTAATCCCCAAAAAACCTTTTAAGCCCGATCCTCTTACTAAATTAATAAAAAAGGTTTCTACATCATCATTAGCATGATGAGCAATGGCTAAGTATTTAGCGCTTGACTTAATCCGTAATTTTTCAAACCAAGCATATCTTAAATCACGAGCAGCCATTTGTGTAGAAATCTTATTTTCAGCAGCATAAGCCAAAGTATCAAACTGTTTTACATGGATTTTTAACTGATATTCTTTTGCTAGATCTTTAACAAAATATTCATCAGCATCCGACTCTTCTTCTCTCAAATTAAAATTACAATGGGCTAATTCAAATGAATACCCTAATTCCAGGAAAACATGCATTAAACAAACACTATCAGCACCCCCACTTATGCCTAAAATAAGCTTATCTTCTCTAACAAAAAGAGATTTTTCAGTAATAAATTGCTGGACTTTATTTTTCATCAAATTGAAAATTTAACACCTCAAAAATAGGCCTTACCTTTACCAAACACTCCTCATATTCCTCATTCGCATCCGATTTAATCGTAATTGCTCCACCAACAGCTACTGACAAGTATTTTGTACTTGCATTATACAAAATTGTTCTGATAACAACATTAAAATCAAAATCTCCTTTTGGAGTAATATAACCAATCGCTCCAGAAAAAATTCCTCTTTTAAACTCCTCTAGTTGTTCAATGAGTTCCATTGCTCTAAGTTTAGGGACGCCTGTCATGGAACCCATAGGGAAAACAGACTTTAATATTTGACTAAAATGGGTTTTATCATCCACATTTGACGATATAGTACTAATCATCTGATGTACTTTTTTAAAAGTATAAATACCACATAATTCCTCCACCTTTACACTTGCTTTACTAGCTGTAATTGACAAATCATTCCTCACCAAATCAACAATCATTACATTTTCTGAAATTTCTTTTTCACTTTCAATAAGTTCCTTTATTAAGGCCTTATCTTCAGCTAAATCCCTCCCTCTCTTCCTTGTTCCTTTTATAGGCTGTGAAATAATTTTATTACCTGATTTTTTAATGAATCGTTCAGGGCTAGCGCACATTATATTCAAATCATTTAGCTTTAAGAAAGAGGAAAAGGGTGCTTTTGCATTTAAATTTAACTCCATAAATACTTGCTGAGGATTAAGCATTACTTGCTCAGAAAAAAACTCCTGACAATAATTTACTTCATAAATATCCCCTCTTTGAATATGCTTTTTAATCACTCCAATTTTTTCTAAATATTTTGCTTTAGTATCTCTTTGCTTTAACTCTACAGTATTGCTTTTATCCTTCCAATTAAATTGCTCATAGGCTAAAAATTGCTGGCAATCTTCCTTACTCTCATAGCTCTGAACTTCCAGTGTATTGCCTTTTAATAATAATACATACTTAGGAATAAAGAAAGATAAGCTGGATGCATTTATCCCATCATCATTATTAGAAGCCAACTGCTCTACTTCATTCTTCAGATCATAAGAAAGGTAGCCAAATAACCAATCGCTATGTTTGTTATGAAAATTTTGTAATGCATTAAAGGAATCAATATCAACATTAAGTACTTCAAGAGCATCTACACCTGCAATCAAATCGTAATTAATATAATCAGCCGGTAAGCTAGTTTGATTGCTCATAGTATTAGAATCCAATACGCTAATATAATTAAGCAATTGGCTTTTATAAAGCAATAACTTAATTAACTCACTTGGCTTATCAACCTTAAATGTATACGAGAATCTCACTTTGCAAAAATAGGAAAAGCAAACTCATTTAATTTTATATTTTTGAGGGATGAAAAAAATACTCTTCATATTTATTGCTTTACCTTTTATTTTAGTAGCACAAACTGATACTACTTTCAATGAAAACAAAGAGATTACTAGTGTAAATGAACAAGGAATAGATGCCTTAGTTCATAAATACGAAAACATTTTAAAAGCCAAAAATGGAGTACAGGGTTGGCGTGTTCAACTACTTTTTAAAGCCAAACAAAAAGAAATAATGCAATTAAAAATCGATTTCATTAATCTTTATCCTGAAATTCCTGCTTATTTAGAATATGATGCCCCCTATTATAGAGTCAGAGTAGGAAACTTTAGAACAAAACTAGAAGCTATAAAAATAAAACACCAGATAAGTAAAAACTTTCCTGGTGCTTATCCTGTTCCTGAAATTATTAATTTTTCTCAGTTAAAATATTAAGGGTTTATTTTAATACTCTTTTAACTTCTACCTCTTCATATCCTTCAATAATATCACCTACTTTAAGGTCGTTAAAGTTTTCAATTGACATACCGCATTCAAATCCTTTTTTCACTTCATTAACATCATCCTTAAAACGTTTTAATGATGATAATTTACCAGTGTAAACAACAACACCATCACGAATAAGTCTTACCCCTGTTTGTCTTGTTAATGAACCGTCTAGCACCATACAACCTGCAATAGTTCCAATCTTAGAAATCTTAAAGGTTTCTCTAATTTCAATATTACAAATAATTTTTTCTTCAACATCAGGTCTAAGCATACCTTCCATTGCCAATTTCAATTCTTCAATTGCTTTATAAATTATAGAATATAATCTAATATCAATTTGTTCAGCTTCTGCCAATTTACGCGCCTTTAATGACGGCCTAACTTGGAACCCTATAATAATTGCATCAGAAGCTGCCGCTAACATCACATCCGATTCTGAAATTTGACCTACTGCTTTTTGAATAATATTTACTTTTATCTCCTCAGTAGAAAGTTGTTGCAAAGTATCTGACAATGCTTCAATAGAACCATCAACATCCCCTTTTATAATCACATTAATTTCTTGGAAACCGCCTAAAGCAATTCTTCTTCCAATCTCATCAAGCGTTAAGTGTTTCTGAGTTCTTACACTTTGCTCTCTTTGTAATTGAGCTCTTCTTGAGGCAATTTTTTTCGCTTCTTGCTCACTTTCTATAACATGAAATTTGTCTCCTGCTGTTGGTGCGCCATCTAAACCTAATAATACTACTGGAGTTGAAGGTCCTGCATTATTTCGTGTTTCACCTCTTTCGTCCAATAAGGCTTTTACTTTTCCTGAATAAGAACCTGCTAAAACATAATCTCCAACATTTAATGTTCCTTTCTGCACCAACAAAGTAGACAAGTAACCTTTTCCTTTATCCAATGATGCTTCAATAACTGTTCCTTGTGCTCTTCTATTTGGATTTGCTTTTAAGTCCAGCATTTCAGCTTCTAAAATAATTTTCTCTAAAATTTCTGGAACTCCAGTTCCCACCTTAGCTGATATATCTTGCGATTGATATTTTCCTCCCCAATCTTCTACAAGAAGGTTCATTTCTGCTAATTCTCCTTTAATTTTTTCGACATCAGCAGTTGGTCGGTCAATTTTATTAATTGCAAAGATAATAGGTACGCCAGCCGCTTGAGCATGGCTAATTGCCTCTTTCGTCTGTGGCATCACCCTGTCATCAGCTGCTACTACAACTACTACAATATCAGTAACTTTTGCTCCCCTAGCTCGCATAGCAGTAAACGCCTCATGCCCTGGAGTATCTAAGAATGAAATTTGTTTTCCATTTTTCAATGTCACCTCATACGCTCCAATATGTTGCGTAATCCCACCTGATTCACCTGCAATTACATTTGTTTCTCTTATGTAATCCATCAATGAAGTTTTTCCGTGATCAACATGTCCCATAATTGTAATAATAGGAGCACGCGCTTCTAATTGATCTTCAGTATCAATAATCTCTTCAATAGACTCTTGCACATCAGCTCCTACAAATTCAACTTTAAATCCGAAATCCTCTACCAACATTTGGATTGTTTCAGCATCTAACCTTTGGTTCATACTGACCATCATACCAAGACTCATACAAGTGGTTACAATTTCAGTAACAGCAACATTCATTAAAACTGCTAACTCGCTTGCTGTAGCAAACTCTGCAATCTTTATTGTATGATCTCCTGCAGCTTTTTCCTGATTTTCAACATCAGCAACATCTCTATGCGCCTGTCTTTTATCTTTTCTATTTCTTACAGATGATTTTTTCCCTCCTCTTCCTTGTAATTTAGCTAACGTTTCTCTTACTCTTTTTTGAGCCTCTTCTGGAGAGATTTCAACTGTTTTTTTAACAGGTCTTACTGCTTTTTTAAACTTTTTAGGATCAACTTTAGTTTTTACAATTCTTACTCTTTTCTTTTTCTCAACTTTTTCTGGTTTCTTAAATTGAGTTAAATCAATAGTTTGTCCAGTTACTTTAACACCTCTAAGTTTACCGGCAGTTGCTTTAGTAATCCCTTCTACTTTCTTAGGCTCTTCTATTTTTTCTTCTTGCTTTGGATCCTGTACTACAACTTTAGGTGTTTCTGGTTTTGGTTTAACAGATTTCTTTGGCTCAATATCAACTTTACCAAGAATTTTTAATTCCTTTTTTATAATTTTTGCTTTAATTATCTCATCTTTAGCAGGTACTTTTACTTTCTCTTCAGCTTCTTTTTCTTGTTCAGCAACAGCAGATTCTTTCTTTACTTTGAGTTCTAGCTCTACTTTTTTCTTCTCTTCAGCTTCTTTTTGAGCTTTTTCCTCTGCTTCTTGCTGTTTAATAATTTCTTCAGCTTTAGCTAATTCATTTTCTTTGGACAATAACTCAGCTGATAATTTTGCTTTCTTTTCAGAATCAAATTCACCTAACAAATCCATATAGATATCATTAGATACTTTTGTATTGGGCTTTAAATCCTCAATACCTTTTGCCTCTAGAAATGAATATATCCTGTCAATACTGACATTAAATTCCTTAACTAACTTATTTAACCTTACGCTTTTTTTATCTGACATACTTAGATCTTAATTTTTTATTAATCTTCAAACTCTGAACTTAAGACGCTCAGAATACTTTCTACAGTTTCAATTTCTAAATCTGTTCTTAATACTAAATCTTTTGCTGAAATATCCAGTACACTTTTAGCGGTATCACAACCAATCGCTTTTAAAGCATCAATTACCCATGCTTCTAATTCATCTGTAAACTCATCAATAGCAACATCATCTTCAAAGCTACCAGCATCTCTATATACATCAATATCATAGCCTGATAATTTACCTGCTAAGTTAATGTTATGTCCACCCCTACCAATTGCTAATGAAACTTGGTCAGCAGGCATAAATACACTTGCTCTCATTTTTTCATCATCTAACTTTACAGAAGTAATTTTTGCTGGATTCAATGCTCTTGTAATTAACAATTGAGAATTTTCAGTATCATTTACAACATCAATATTTTCATTCTTCAACTCACGAACAATACTATGAATTCTTGACCCCTTCATGCCTACACATGCACCTACAGGATCAATTCTATCATCATACGACTCTACAGCTACTTTAGCTCTTTCACCAGGGATCCTAACTACCTTTTTAATAGTTATAATGCCATCAAACACCTCAGGAACCTCTTGCTCAAATAAACGCTCAATAAACTCTGGAGCAATACGAGAAAGAACAATATTTGCTTTATTATTTTTAAGACTTACTTCCTTAATCACTGCTCTTACCGACTCTCCTTTTTTGAAATAATCTCTAGGAATTTGCTCTAATTTTGGCAAAGATAAATCATTTCCTTCATCATCTTGTAATAAGATTTCATTTCTCCAGATTTGGTAAACTTCACCATGAATAATTTCACCAATTCTCTCTTCATAACGCTTCATTAACTCATCTCTATGCTGATCCGCAATACGAGCCATTAAATGCTGGCGAATAGAAAGCACTTGCCTTCTTCCAAATTCTGATTCAAAACTTACTTGCTCGGAAACTTCTTCTCCTACCTCATAATCATCTTCAATTTTTAAAGCATCAGACAAAGAGATTTGTGAAATAGAAATTTCTACTGCTCCATCTTCAACTACCTCTCTGTTTCTCCAGATTTCTAAATCCCCTTTATCAACATTAATAATGACATCAAAATTTCCTTGTTCATCATATTTTTTAGTCAATACCGTTTTAAAAACATCCTCTAAGATGTTCATCATAGTTTCACGATTAATATTCTTAACCTCTTTAAACTCTGAAAACGATTCAATTAGATTTTCTACTTGCATTCTGTTTATTTAAAATTTATTTTAAGTTTAGTTTCTTTTATTTCTTCTTTTGGAATACTTACTTCTTCCAATATATAATCTTTTTTATTTCCTTTTTTCTTTTTTACTACTTCAAGTAGAAGTGATTCATCATAGGAAAGAATAATACCTGTTTTTCTTTTTCCGTTAGTTAACAAAACACCAACTTCTTTCCCAATGTATTTTTGATATTGTTCATCAACCATAAAGGGATTATCTAGCCCAGCAGAACAAACAGTAAGTTCATAATCTTCCACTTCTCTATCAAAGTACTCTTCAATGTATTTGCTTATAAGCAAACAATGTTCTACCTGAACACCTTCCATTCTATCAAAAAATACAGTAATAACATTAGCAGTATTCACTTTCACATCCACAAAGAAACCACCTTGTTCAATAATCTTTGGTTCAGCTACTTTTCTTATTTCTTCTTTTGATATCATAATGCTATCTAAAAAAAGAAGAGGCTAATAGCCTCTTCCTTTTTCCTTCTCTATTTTCGGTTGCAAATATAGGGAGATTTATTTAATCTCGCAAACCTTTTACTGCAAGACAATTCTTTTACTTACAAAGGAGTTTTGAGTTCTAATCTGAAGCATATAAATACCTCTAGGGTAATCAGATAAATCAACTTGTTTAGTATACTCGCCAATGAAGTCTTGTTTATCTTCCTGAGACACTAATTTACCAAATGCATCAATTATAGTAATCTCAAAATTATCTATTTTTTCAGCAATAAAGCTAATGTTAAATAGTCCTCTTGTTGGATTTGGGTAAATGTTTAGATTTTCAGCTAACTGAATATCCCCAGCTGTAATTCTATTTGATGATAATGTTTGGAATGTATTATAAGAAGTAAAGCCTGACATATTAGCTGAAGATCCACAAACAGCTCTTACCTGCCAATGATACCAAGTTCCTGAATTTAAACTTCCCATAAGCAATTGATTTGGAGTAACTCCAAAAGTATACTGCCAAGACCCCCAAGAAGAACCATATAATTTAAACCTTACATCATAAGATGTCGCAGGAGCTATTACATCCCATCCTAATAATCCTTCAGAAGAAGTAATTGATGTCACATTAGTATTCTGAGGCTTAGAGCAAGGTGTTAAAGTTGTAAAACTTTGAGTTGCTGACCAAGCAGATAAAGAAGAAGTATCAGAAGAACAAACCGCTCTAACTTGCCATTCATAAATCGTTCCGGCAGTTAATGAGTATTTAGTTTGTGAGGTATTATATATGTAGAATAAATTAAGCC
>JACNFT010000025.1 GCA_014384505.1 Cryomorphaceae bacterium
TGGAGTTGATATTTTTAATACGCATGGAAAGTTTCCCCTTTTTTTCAATCATCTCACAAGTCCCAAAATTAGGTTTTAAATAATCTAATGCTTGTTTGAACATTTCCGAGTTATAGTAAGGCGAATCGGCTTGAGAGGGGAAGTAAGCACGCATGCTATCATTCTTAAGTATAATGCGTTCAAAGCCAATTTTCTTAGCTACCCATCTTAGTCTTAATGCATCACAAACATTATAAATGGCTTTTGGTGCTGTACCGAATCGGTCATTCAGCCTGTCCATAAAAGCAACTATTTCTTTTTCTTCAGTAAAGTTGTTTAGTTCCTTGTAAAGGTTCAATCGTTCACTTATATTGCTTACATAAGTGTCAGGAATTAAAATTTCTAAGTCCGTATCCAATTGACAATCTTTGACATAAAATATTTTTTTCTCGTCCGTAAATAAATCTTGGAATTTTTCTTGTTTCAATTCCTCAATGGCTTCATTTAGTATTTTCTGATAAGTTTCAAAACCAATATCATTAATAAAGCCTGACTGGTCGGCACCTAATAAATCCCCTGCTCCTCTAATGTCTAAGTCACGCATAGCAATTTTAAAGCCACTGCCTAAAGTAGAGAATTGCTCTAGGGCAATTAATCGTTTCCTGCTTTCTTCCGATAGGGTGTGTATGGCAGGGCTAATTAAGTAACAAAATGCTTTTTTATTGGAACGCCCAACTCTTCCTCTCATTTGGTGCAAGTCACTTAGGCCAAAGTTTTGGGCATTGTTAATTATGATGGTGTTGGCATTCGCAACATCTACTCCATTTTCAATTATTGTGGTGGAAACCAATACATCAAAATCGCCCTCCATAAAGTCAATCATTAATTCTTCTAACTTCTTGCCCTCCATTTGTCCGTGCCCAACTCTTATTTTTGCATCAGGACATAACCTTTGCAGTAAGCCCGCTACTTCATTTATATTTTCAATTCTGTTGTGTACAAAAAACACTTGTCCGTTTCTAGCCATTTCATAACTAATGGCGTCCCTAATAGTTTCTTGGCTCATCCCAATTATTGTTGTTTCAACTGACTGTCTGTTTGGGGGCGGGGTGTTTATTACTGACAAATCTCTAGCACCTAAAAGCGAAAATTGTAAAGTACGGGGGATAGGTGTTGCACTTAGTGTAAGGGTATCAATATTTTCTTTGAACAGTTTGAGTTTGTCCTTTATGTTTACGCCAAACTTCTGCTCCTCATCAATAATAAGCAAGCCTAAGTCTAAGAATTTTACATCTTTTCCAACTATTCTGTGAGTTCCAATTAGAATATCTACTTGAGCTCTGGCGACTCTTTCCAAGGTTTCTCTTTGTTCTTTTGGAGTTTTAAATCGACTTATATAGTCCACAGTACACGGTAAGTGTTTCAATCTTTTTTTAAAAGTTTTATAGTGCTGTAAAGCCAATATAGTTGTAGGTACTAATACGGCAACTTGCTTGCTATCAGCTACTGCTTTAAAAGCGGCTCTTATGGCAATTTCAGTTTTTCCAAATCCCACATCACCACATATTAATCTGTCCATTGGCATTTGTTTTTCCATATCCTGCTTTATGTCAATGGTCGCTTTTATTTGGTCAGGGGTGTCCTCATACATAAAAGAGGCCTCTAGTTCATGTTGCAAATAAGTGTCTGGGGTAAACTGAAACCCTTTCTGTGATTTTCTTTTTGCGTAAAGTTGTATTAAGTTAAAAGCAATTTGCTTAACTTTTGCTTTTGCTTTCTGTTTTGTTTTTTGCCAAACGGGTGAACCTAATTGATTAATTTTTGGCTCTATACCTTCTTTGCCTGAAAATTTTGCAATTTTATGCAAGGAGTGTATGCTAATGTAAAGAATATCACCTTGCTTGTAAGTCAGTTTTATTACCTCTTGATATTTTCCGTTATTTTCTATTTTATGCAAGCCTTCAAATCGACCAACACCATGGTCAATATGCGTTACAAAATCCCCAATATCCAATGAGGTAAGTTGCTTAATGGTTATGGCCTGATTGTTTGTAAATTTTGTTTTTGACTTGAATTTATGGTATCGGTCAAAAATCTGATGATCAGTATATATTGCTTGTTTGTTCGTGTAATCAATATAGCCTTCATGCAATGAAAACAGTATGCATTTATAATTAAGTTCTTCTTCTGTATGTTCAAATATAGCATTGAATCGTTCTTCCTGCTCGTCTGATGAGCAAAGAATAATATTGTCAAGTCCTGCTTCTTTGTTTTTTAGTAAATCCTTTTTTAATAAATCAAATTGCTTATTTATTTTGGTAAGCGGATCGGTATTTATCGTTATTGTTTTTTCTATTTCAAAGTAAGGATGATTGCTATTTTCAATTACTGAAAATTGGTGTAGTTCCTTGCTGAAATGATAGGCATTCGTGAATAAATATTCAGGGCTTAAATGCTGAATTGCACTATCCGATACTTTATTGTATTGTTCGTTTGCTCTGTCAAAATAATCATCTAGAATTCCTTTGCTGTACTTGATGTCCTTAGTCCAGATTACTGAATTTTTGGGTAAATATTCTAAAAAACTTACTTGCGATTCTATGCTCTTCTTTGCTTCCGTATTTGGGATTATTGTAATCTTACTTTCAGTACTAACTGAAAGTTGCGTATTGATATCAAAGGTTCGTATGCTTTCAATTTCAGTATCAAAAAACTCTATTCTAAATGGGTTTTCATCTGCAAAGGAATATACATCTAAAATACCACCTCTAATTGAGTATTGTCCTGCCTTAATTACAAAATCAACTTTTTCAAAGTTGAGGTGTTCTAGCATTTCCTCCAAAAAATCAATGGCAATATCATCCTTGATTTTTAGGGTAATGGTGTGTTTTTTTAGCTCTTTTCTGCTAACTACTTTTTCTGATAAAGCTTCAGAATAGGTGACAATAATAGGATTGCGCTTATTGTTTAATTTATTAAGAACTTCAGCTCTTAATAGAATATTAGCATTGTCGGTTTCCTCTATTTGGTATGCTCTTCTGTAGGATGCGGGGAAAAAGAAAACTTCATTCTTAAGTAAGTTTTCAATGTCATTTACAAAATAAGAAGCTGCCTCTTTATCTCTAAAAATAAACAGATGAGGTTTGTTGCTTTCTCTAACCACAGCACTTGCCGTGATGGCAAATGATGAGCCAATTATACCTGTAAGCTGTATTTTGGCATGTTCTTTTTCTAACGCTAATTGTATAGCATTAGTCTGTTTGGGTTCACCAAAATAAGTTAGTAATGGGGCTTGTACTGCCAATTAAATGGCTCTGATTTCCTCAATCATATCTTTATACCAATCTAGGGTGGTATCAAAAGGTTTCCCTCCTTTTATTCTGCTAAAATCAATGCAGCTTAAGGTATTGTTATTATCCTCATCCCAACCTACAACACCATTTTTACCGTTTAATGCACTTTGTACAGCATGGTCAGCCACTTCAAATATTAAATCCAAATCAGCTTGGTTTGCTTTTGATGAGCGCCCAAAATAACCACTTTTTTGTACTAATACTTTATTGGCATTCAAGCGTTTGCCTAGCTGCTTTGCAAACCATTGTCCTGGATTTAAGTCATCCAAACGAACATGTCCGAAAGCATCACGCAATACAGTTTCTCCATTTTTTTCTGTTTCCCTAATAATAACATCCGTACCCGCACCTTCACTTAAAAACACATTTACACAATCGTGCTTGTCCATTACTTTGTTTAGATGTTCACATTCTTTGTCAAAATCAATTTCCTCTTCAGGTATTAAAATAGAGTGTACTTCCCATTTTTCTTTGCTAACTCCTATTTCAGGGATAAAATGTAAGTTGTTCAATCTTTTACGATATTCTAAGGCTGTAGCAGCTGTTAGCCATCCGCAATCTCTACCCATTACTTCATGAATAATAAGTTGCCTGTCAGAAGTAGTGTTTTCATTGGCTATATTTTCAAAGAAGATAGCGCCTTGCTCGGCAGCTGTCCAAGCGCCTAAAGTTTGTGCTATTGGGTAAACATCATTATCTACTGTTTTTGGCAAACCTACTACTGTTAAGTTATAGTTATTTGCTTTTAAATAGTTGGATAAATCAGCAGCTGTTATGTTGGTGTCGTCACCACCAATAGTATGTAAAATTGTAATGTCATCTTTCACTAATTGATTGGCAGCAACTTCTAAAGGATTTTCTCCCTCTCTAACATATCCTTTTTTTATACAATCATCAATATTGGTAAGTTTTACTCTACTATTACCTATTGGTGAGCCTCCAAATTGATAAAATTTATCGGTGTTTCCTAAAAGTGATTTTGGGAATGAAATAGAATTTCCTAAAAGCAACCCTTTGTATCCGTTTAAGTATCCTATTATTTCAGCTTTGGGATATTTGCTTAAATAATTTTCGGTTAACCGACCAATAGAGGCTGATAAACAAGGTGCAATACCTCCTGAAGTTAGGAATGCTATTTTCATTTTATGGTTTTTATACACTGCAAATATCTAAAATTTTAAAGTATTTGATTAAAAAATAATCTTTACTTTGTAACTGATTTTAAATAGAAAATGATAAAAGTATTTAAATTTGGTGGTGCGTCAATCATGGATGTTCAAAACATCAAAAATGTAGGAAATATCTTACAAGAATATGCTAATCAGGAATTAGTAATTGTTTTTTCAGCAATGGGTAAGGTTACTAATATGCTAGAGAATGTTGTTGACTCTTATGTTCAGAAATCAGCTAACACTAATATTGCTTTGCAAAAAGTAAAAGATTTTCACTCTATAATCTTAAAGGGTATTTTTAAAGAAAGTCATCCAATTTTTGATATTGTAAATAATCTGTTTGTTGAAATAGAGTGGGTGTTGGAAGATGAACCTAACCAGGATTATGCCTATGATTATGATCAAATTGTTTCTGTTGGGGAGTTTTTATCTACTCAAATTATGAGTGCTTATTTGCAGCAAGTTGGTTTTGAAAATACTTGGTTAGATGTTAGGGATTTAATTCGTACAGATAACACACACCGAAATGCAAAAGTAGATTGGGAAACTACTACCGATTCGATAAAGCGTAATGTAAAAACAAAACATGCTATAACACAAGGTTTTTTAGGTTGTACTTCCGAGAATTTCACTTCAACATTAGGTAGGGAAGGAAGTGATTTTTCGGCTGCTATTTTAGCATTTTGTTTAGACGCATCTGAAGTAGTAATTTGGAAAGATGTGCCTGGCATGATGAATGCGGATCCTAAGTATTTTCCGGATGCAAAATTATTAAGTCAAGTTTCTTTTGATGAGGCTATTGAGTTGGCTTTTTATGGTGCGAAAGTGATACACCCCAAGACAATACAGCCCTTAAAACAAAAAAATATACCATTAAGGATTAAGTCTTTTATTAACCCAGAAGCTGAGGGTTCTATTGTCAAAAGTAAGATAGATAAAATGAGTGATATGCCTTCATTTATTGTTAAAGAAAATCAGATATTAATTTCAATTTCTGATGTGGATTTATCATTTATTGTAGGAAATCATATGAATCAAATTTTTTCCCTTTTAGCTAAAAATAATGTTGAGGTAAACTTGATGCAAAATTCAGCTGTTTCTTTTTCAATTTGTGTGGATAACGATAAGCATAAAATTCCTCAATTAATAAAGGATTTTCAGCAGTTTTATGAAGTCTTGTACAATGTTGATTTAAGTCTGTTTACAATTAGGCACTATACTGATAATTCTTTTGATTCCTTTTTGCAGGATAAGGATGTTGTTTTAGAGCAGAAATCGCGCAATACTATACAGCTTATTGCTCGCTAAGTTTAATTTTGTTTTAAAGTCTTTTTATTTACTACCTTTGTAACGTTAAAACACATAAATTATGACAGCATCTCATACTTTTCATATCCCAGTAATGGGAACAGCTTTTACAGCTGATTCTGCTTTAAAAGTAGCTCATTATGGTATTAATACTGTAATTGCTTTAGCGGATGATGTTTTGTTGGAACGCCTTAGAAAATATTATAGTGGATTAAATAATTTATTTTATCAAGAAATAAAGAATAACACTAAAGATTATCGTGCAGATAGAATTACTTCTTATCTGAATATGGTAAATAAAATTGCTTCAGCAAAGTTTGAGGAATTTACTACAGCAACTAAAGATAAATTTGAAGAAGTAAAAAAGTACTTTGCAATGCTACCTGACACTAGTGAGGTGAAAAAGGAGTTCAATAAATTAATTGAAAACTCATTTAGTTTTGAGGATTTATCCGTATGGTTGAAAGATAATTTATCAATGGGAAGTATTGATGTAAACATCATGACGAAAGTGGATAAAACAAATTACTTTAAAAAAGAAGAATTACCATCAGAATATAATGATGCTCATGCGGGATTAAGAGGGTATGCTAATTCTGATTTATCATCATCCGTGATTTTCTCTGCTGGTATGAATCCAAGATTATATGGATATATTGCTCAGTTTGATGATTTTTTCCCAGATGAAAATGGCTATATTAAAAAGAAGATAATTCTTAAAGTTTCAGACTACAGATCAGCAATTATACAAGGTAAATTTTTAGCTAAAAAAGGACTTTGGATTTCTGAATATCGTATTGAATCAGGATTAAATTGTGGAGGTCATGCTTTTGCAACTGATGGATATTTAATGGGACCAATCCTAGCAGAGTTTAGAGATAGAAGACAGGAGTTAGTTGATGAACTTTATGCAGTTTGTAAGCCTGCATTAGCAGCAAATGGCAAGGTAGTACCTAATGATACTTTAGCAATTACAATTACTGCACAGGGTGGTGTGGCTACTGCTGAAGAACATAATTTTTTAATTGATCATTATAAATTAGATACAGTAGGTTGGGGTACACCTTTCTTATTGGTTCCTGAAGCAACTACTGTTGATCCTGCAACACGTAAACAATTGCAAGATGCAAAAGAAAAAGATTTATACCTAAGTAATGTTTCTCCTTTAGGAGTGCCATTTAATAACCTTAGGAACTCATCAAAAGATGTAGAAAAATTTAACAAGATAGAAGAAGGGAAACCAGGAAGTCCTTGCCCTAGAAAGTTTTTGGCATTGAGTAATGAATATGGTACTGAAGGGGTTTGTACCGCTTCTCGTTTATTTCAAAAAAATAAAATTGATGAACAAGGTATTTCTGATCAGATTACAGATAAAGCTTGTTTATGTATGGGTTTAGCTGCAGCTGCAGTTATTAATTATGGAGTAGAAACCCGTGAGAGTAAAGGAGTTTCTATTTGCCCAGGGCCTAATATGGCGTATTTTGATAAGGAACTAACTTTGCAAGATATGTCACATCATATTTATAACGGGGATGAGGGTATTGTCCGTGCTGACAGACCAAATATGTTCGTTAATGAATTAGGAATGTACCTTACCTATTTATCTGAAAAAATTGAGGAACATAAAAATGATTGGGGAAAAAAATCAGGGAGGTATTTGAATGCTTTTACTTCTAATATGAATGAAGGGATTACTTACTACCAAGGAATGTTTAATTCAGTTGGCACTACTTTTAATGGCGTAAAGGATGCTGCATATCAATCTTTAAATGATGCTGTTGAAAGCATGAAAAAAATGGGAACTGAGATTGATGCGCTTATTGCTGAAAATCAGAAGTAATTTTCTCAAGCAATACTTCCGCAATTTTTACATTACTTTCTACTGTCCAGCCTGCAACATGAGGGGATAGGATTGTATTTTGTGCATTCATTAGGTATTGCATATCACTTGTAAGGCCATCTTTGCTTAAGTTTTCAAATGAAGTTTTTTCATATTCCAATACATCCAGGCAAGCCCCTTTTATTTTTTTGTTTTCTAAGGCTTTAACCAAGTTTTTTGTGTTTACACATTTCCCTCTTGCAGTATTTATAAGGTAAAAGTTTTTTACAAACCTATTTATAAAATTATCATCAACCAAATATGTAGTTTCATCTGTTAGTGGTACATGTAAACTTATAATATCGGCTTCTTTATTTATAGTTTCCATGCTACTTTTTTGAGGGTAATTGGTTAGGTATTTGTCGTAAGCCAATATTTTCACATTAAAGCCTTTTAGTACTTCTGCAAAGGCTGATCCATTATTACCATAACCTATTATTCCAACTGTTTTTCCAGCAAGTTCTATGCCTCTATTTTTTTCTCGCTCCCATTTTCCTTCTCTAACTTCTTGGTCAGCATTATTTAAATTATTAAATAAGGATAGGAGCATGCCTAATGCGTGTTCGGCTACTGCTTGTCGATTGCCTTCAGCTGCATTATAACAATGGATGTTTTTATTTTCAGCATATTCTACATCAATATTTTCCAACCCACTACCAGCTCGGGCTATGAATTTTAAGTTGCTACCACAATCAATAAATTGCTTGTCAATTTTGAATCTACTTCTTATAATTATCCCTTGATAATTACTGATAATTAGCTGAATTTCAGTTTTGCTTTTATTGTAAGCTGAATCGCAAATATGATTTTCTTTTTCTAATTCTTGTTTTAGTAAAGGATGGACAGTATCAATAAAAAGAATCTTCATATTAAAGGATGGCTTGTCCAATCATAAAATAGATGAATAAACCCAAAACATCATTTACTGTTGTGATAAAAGGACCAGTTGCTAAGGCTGGGTCAATATTGTATTTTTCCAAAGTTAAGGGTATAAATGTTCCGAAAACAGCAGCAAAAACAATAACTGCAAATAATGAGATGCTTACTGTAAGGCTCAATGCTAAACTATACCCTAAGCTAAAGGCAGCACCAAGAATAATGATTGAGCAGATAATTCCATTTAGGAGTCCAACACCTAATTCTTTTACTAATTTTTGGAATATATTTTCCATTTTTAAGGAATCATTTGCTAAACCTTGCACTACTATTGCAGCTGATTGAACGCCAACATTTCCTCCCATTGCTGCAATGAGTGGAATGAAAAAAGCTAATTCAAAATTATCGCCACTTAAATCAAAAATTCCAATTACTTTTGCTCCTAATAATCCTCCAATCATTCCAATAAGTAGCCATGGTAATCGTGCTCTTGTGAGCTCCCAAGCCGTATCGCTACTTTCTACATCTTCCGAAATACCGGATGCCATTTGATAATCTTTTTCGGCTTCATCTTTTGCTACATCCATTACATCATCAATAGTAATTCTACCGATTAATCGGTTTAGATCATCCACTACGGGTAAGGCTATAAGGTCATATTTATTCATTATATTAGCAACATGTTCATCATCTTCAGTTGCTTTTACAGATATAATTTCTGTGAAAATAATATCTTTTATTGCTGTAGATTGTTCAATTAGTAATAGTTTTCTTAATGATAAAATTCCGAGTAATTTATCGTTATCATCAACAACATATATTGTGTAAACTTCCTTCAAATCCTCAGCCTGTTTACGCATTTCTTTAAGACATTGAATAGTAGTCCAGTTTTCATTTACCTTAATCAATTCTTTGGCCATTAACCCGCCAGCAGTGTCTTCAGGATAAGTTAATAAATCATTAATATCACTGGCACGTTCAATATCCTCAATCAAGGCAAGGACTTCTTCTTTTTTATCTTGAGATAATTTCCCAATTATATCTGCAGCATCATCTGATTCTAAGTTGTCAATTACTTCTTCAGCAATCTCCTTTGCTGTTAAATCAGATAAAATTTCTTCAAGTGTATCGTCTTCAAGCTCAACTAGTACAGGGGCTGATTTTTCTTCTTCAATTAGGTCGAATAAAAAATGGGCATTATCTATTGATAAGTCGTCAATAATTTCTGCAATATCAGCAATGTGTAAATCAGCAATAATTAAACTTAACTCAGCAGAATTATTTGCTTCAATCAAGCTAGCTATTTTCTCAATATAGGCGCTATTTATTTCTATTCTATCCGACATGATTGGTTAGTTTTATGAAATCATCAACGGATAATTGTTCAGCTCGTAAAGTAAGTAAATGTTCTATTTCACTTTCATTTATTAATGTAAAAGGTTTTAATGCGTTCCTTAAAGTTTTTCTTCTTTGGTTATACCCTGTTTTTACCACTCGTTTAAATTTCTGTTCGTTAACAGTGAGCTCTTTTCTGTTATTTCTAACTAATTTTATAACTCCTGACTTTACTTTTGGAGGTGGAGTAAATACATCTTCATTTACTGTGAAACAATATTCAATATCATAAAAGGCTTGTAAGAATACAGATAAAATTCCTCTTTTTTTTCCTTTTTTACAAACAATTCTTTCAGCTACTTCCTTTTGAAACATTCCAATTACTTCTGGGATTTGATCTCTGTTTTCAAAAGCTTTAAATAGTATTTGTGAAGAAATGTTATAAGGGAAATTCCCAATTAAAGAAAACGGATAAGGGTATTTTTCTTCTAATTTAAGTTGCAAAAAATCTCCTTCATGTACACTTAGTTTAGGATAATTTAATCTGAGATAGAAAACACTTTCTGTATCAATTTCTACAACTTCAGTAGTAAATTCTTTTTTCACCAAAAACTGAGTAAGTACTCCCATTCCAGGACCTATTTCTACTACATTTTTTGTTTCCTCACTTAATAAATCAGTGATATCAAAAGCTATTTGCTCATCATTTAAGAAATGCTGTCCTAAGTGTTTTTTAGCCCTTACATTCTTCATTTCGCTTTTTTTAATCGTTTAAAAAGTGCTGAAGCAAAAACAAAATCATTCAATTCTTTATTATTAGAATTTAAAAGCTCATCTTTATTCCCCTTCCACCATATTTCTCCTTTATTTATAAAGGTAATGTTCTCTCCAATTTCCATTACAGAGTTCATGTCATGAGTGTTTACAATAGTCGTGATATTATATTCTTTGGTAATTTCTTGTATCAGGTTGTCAATAATTATAGCTGTTTTTGGATCAAGACCTGAATTTGGTTCGTCACACAGTAAGTATTTAGGTTGCATTACTATTGCTCTAGCAATAGCAACTCTTTTTGTCATACCTCCGCTTAGTTCAGAGGGCATTAACCTATTTTTTCCTTCTAATTTTACTCTTTTAAGACAGAAGTTTACGCGCTCTAATTTTTCTATTTCTGTTTTTTCTGTAAACATATTAAGGGGAAACATAATATTTTCTTCTACACTCATGTAATCGTAAAGAGCTCCTCCTTGAAAAAGCATACCAATTTCTTGCCTTAGTAGTCTTTGTTTTTTTGTTTTTATGGCGTTAAAATCTACTCCATCAAAAAGTACGATTCCGCTATCTATTTTGTGTAATCCGATTAGTACTTTTATTAGCGTTGTTTTTCCTGAACCACTTTCTCCAATTATTAGGTTTGTTTTACCTCTTTCAAAAAGGAAGGATACATTTTTCAACACATGATTGTTTCCAAAATGTTTTTCAATATTTTTTATTTCTATCATGATAAAATAATATCAGTTAATATGTAATTGAATAATAATATTAGGATACTACTAGTTACAACTGCATTAGTACTTGCTCTTCCAACAGCTATTGCTCCACCATTAGTGTGGTAGCCAAAATATGCCGAAACAGTTGATATTATAAATGCAAAAAATACAGTTTTTATAATTGCATAATTAACGTAGAAAGGAGTAAATTCATATTTTAGTCCGTACATAAAATCAGCTGTTGTTATATCAGCTGAAAGTCCACCTACCCAAGCGCCAATCATACCTATCCCCATACTTATAATGATAAGGAACGGGAAAAAGAAAATGGCTGCAATAACTTTTGGTAAGATTAGAAAAGAGGCTGAATTAATTCCCATTATTTCAAGGGCATCAATTTGCTCAGTAACTCGCATACTTCCTAACTCTGAAGCAATACTTGACCCTACTTTTCCTGCCAATATTAATGATATCATGGTTGGAGAAAATTCTAAAATTAAAGAATCTCTACTTGCTAAACCAACCAGGTAAGAAGGTAATAGAGGGCTATTCATATTAATAGAAGTTTGTATGCTTACTACAGCACCTACAAAGAATGAAAGAATTATTACCAGACTTACAGAGTTAAGTCCAACTTTTTCCATTTCTAACGCTAACTGTTTTCTGAAAATACTCCAATTTTCTGGTTTACTTATGACTTTATTCATCATAATGAAGTAAAGCCCTAGGTGGTGAAGTAGTTTTGTCATATTTGCTAAAATTAAGTAATTTATTTAGATTTGCATATGATTATAAAAATACAAAAATATCATCTTTTTTTGATTTTAGCATTATTCTTTTTTACCGCTTGTGGTGTTACTAAAAAAAATGGTTGTAATACTTGTCCAAATTTCTCATCAACTCAAATTTATAAGAAATAATATTTAGCTCTAATTTATTTTAGATTGAGTCTAAATAACTATATTTGTCGCATGCAGAAATTAGCAGATTTGAAGGTGGGGACAAAAGGAGAGATGTGTATGATTTCTGATCCGGACTTAGAACAAAAGTTACTAGAAATGGGCTGCACTCCTGGTGAAAAAATTCAATTGATCCGTAAAGCTCCTTTTGGAGGGCCTATTGCAATCTTAGTTTCTTCTTATATTTTGAGTATCAGAAAAGATGATGCTGAAAAAATTGCAGTTAAACTAGTAGAAGATGAGTAGAAAGCAGGTTAAAATTGCTCTGGCAGGAAACCCAAATTCAGGTAAAACAACTTTGTTTAATGCTCTAACAGGTTTAAAACAAAAAGTTGGAAATTATCCTGGTATTACTGTAGAAAAGAAAGTAGGTAAAGCCAAATTCCCAAATGAAATAGATGCTGAAATCATTGATTTGCCTGGAACATATTCTTTGTTTCCAAAGTCAATGGATGAAAAAGTTGCACAACAAATTCTATGTAATGATGAGGATGTTGATTATCCTGATGTAACGGTTGTTATTGCTGACGCAACTAACTTAAGGCGTTCAATATTTTTACTTACTCAGGTTATTGATCTAAACATGAATGTTGTCTTAGCCTTAAATATGGTTGACATTGCAACTAAAAAGGGAATAATTGTTAATGTAGATTTACTTAGTAAAGAGTTAGGTATTCAGGTGGTTGCCATCAATGCTCGAAAAAGAAAAGGAATTGAAAGTTTAAGAGAAGCAATTATTGATACAATTGATAAGAAACCACTTAAGCCATTTTTATCCGTTCGCAAACTTTTTAAAGGTCTTATTGAAAAGGCTAATAAAATAAGAGGGGAAGAGAATGATTACGCTTCATTTTTAGCACTTTGTAAACAAGAACTTGGAGGAGAAGTGATAAATAGATGTGCTTTAAATCAGTTATGTAAAACCCTTGATATTATACCTGAAAGAGCGCAAGCAAAGGAAACTGTTAAACGTTACAAAGCTATTGATAAGATTATTTATCAAACAGTTAAACAAGGTAAGCCAACGGTTAAATACCAACTTACTAAAAATATTGATGATGTTTTAATTCATCCTATTTTGGGTTATGTCGTTTTCCTTATGATTCTGTTTTTATTATTTCAAGCTGTATTTTCTTGGTCAACCTATCCTATGGAATTGATAGATGGTTTCTTTACTAATTTATCTATTTGGACT
>JACNFT010000053.1 GCA_014384505.1 Cryomorphaceae bacterium
CAGAATTTTCAGGCTGACCATAATCTTCTGCATCAAAAAGGATAATATCCACTCCAATCTTAGGATTTTTTATACTGAATTGTCGTGCCATTTCTATTAGTACTCCAACTCCACTTCCCCCATCATTGGCCCCAAGTATTGGTTCGTTTTGATTTTCAGTATCATGGTCGGCAATGTGTCGGCTATCCCAATGTGCAAAAAGAGCAACTCTGTTATTTTTCTCAGGAGAAAAAGATGCTATAATATTTTTTAAAGTGTGATGTTTTCCGTCATAAGTTGTGATTGGTGCCTCTTGTACTAGTACATTTGGAGTGTAGGTTTTGAACTTTTTCTCTAACCAAATAGCACAATTTTTCCATCCTTTACTGCTGATTACTCTTGGTCCAAAACTTACTTGTTTTTCTACAAAATAATAAGCTGAATCTGCATTAAAAGTAGGGACCTCAACCTTCACTTTAGGTTTTGAGGATGATTTGGTTTTTTGTTGAGGTTCTGTAGCACAAGAAGAAACAAGTAGCATTAATCCTAATGCTTTCCAACTCCATCTTTTTAGAGGGGAAGTGTTAAAAATCTCATATCTCATATCTATCATCTCAAATCTAATTCTTTACCTCCCAACTACTTCCTTCTCTGCTATCTTTTATTTGGATTCCTGCTTTATCTAATTCCTCACGGATTAAATCAGCCGTTTCAAAATCTTTACTCTTTTTAGCATTTGTTCTTAATTGTAATACCAAGTCCATCACTTCATTGGTTAGGTTGTTTTCTCCACTTTCTTTTGATGAGATGAACCCCAAAATATCAGTAACAAAAGTGTTGAATATATTTTTTAATTTTTCTAAATCAACCGAATTCAAACTTTCCTTTCCGTCTTTTACTGAGTTGATAATTCTTACCCCATCAAATAAATGTGCAATTAGAATAGGCGTATTAAAGTCATCATCCATGGCGGTATAGCACTTTTCTTCCAAAGCATTTGCATCATAAGTTGAAGTGTCAGAAGCTGAAATCACCCCTAATGTTTCCATGGCGTTCATCAGTTTTGTAAATCCTTTTTCAGCAGCTTGCAAAGCTTCATTACTAAAATCTACTGTGCTTCTGTAGTGGGCTTGCAAAATGAAAAATCGAATAGTCATTGGTGCGTATGCTCTTTCTAATTTATCATGACTTCCATTGAAGAATTCTTCTAAATTAATAAAGTTTCCAAGGGATTTCCCCATCTTTTTTCCATCAACAGTAATCATATTATTGTGCATCCAGTAGTTTACAGGATTACAAGCATTACAAGCATTACTTTGCGCAATCTCTGCTTCATGATGAGGGAATACTAAGTCCATTCCACCCCCATGAATATCAAAAGTTTTTCCTAAATATTTTTCACTCATTGCTGAACATTCCATGTGCCAACCAGGAAAACCTTCTCCCCAAGGGGAAGACCATCTCATGATATGCTCAGGACTCGCTTTTTTCCAAATCGCAAAATCAACAGCACTTTTCTTTTCTGTTTGTCCATCTAAGGATCTTGTTCCTTCTAAAGTATCTTCTATATTTCTCCCGGATAAAGTTCCGTAAGGATATTTTTCATTGTATTTATTTACATCCAAATAGACAGATCCATTTACCTCATAAGCAAATCCGTTTTTTAAGATTTGTTGTACCATTTCAATCTGTTCAATAATATGGCCAGTTGCTCTTGGCTCTATTGATGGAGGTAAACAATTTAAGTCTGCCATTGCTTTGTGGTAACTTATGGTGTAAAACTGAACAATTTCCATAGGCTCTAATTGTTCTAGCCTTGCTTTTTTAGCAATTTTATCTTCTCCTTCATCTGCATCATTTTCAAGGTGCCCTGCATCTGTAATATTACGCACATATCTTACCTTGTATTCCGAATGTTTTAGGTATCTGAAAACTACATCAAAAGTAATTCCAGGGCGAGCATGTCCTAGGTGAGGATCTCCATAAACAGTAGGACCGCAAACATACATTCCTACATGATTTTCTACTATAGGATTAAATACTTCTTTTTTCCTTGTAAGGGTGTTGAATATCTGTATTTTTCTACTCATTATGCTATGGCTTTATATTTCTCTTTCAGGTTCTCCATCATGTCCTGAGTCATCTTTTCTAAATCATATTCTAAGTTCCATCCCCAATCTTTTTGTGCATAACTATCATCAATCGATGATGGCCAAGAATCTGCAATGGCTTGTCTAAAGTCAGGATTGTAAGTCATTTCAAAATCAGGGATATACTTTTTAATTTCTGATGCAAGTTGTTTTGGGGTAAAGCTTATTCCTGCCAAATTATAAGAAGAACGGATTTTTACTTGCTCAGCAGGTGCTTCCATTAGCTCAATAGTTGCACGTATTGCATCTGGCATATACATCATTGGCAGACCTGTATTTTCAGATAAGAAACTTTCGTATTTCTCATGTTGAATAGCTTGATGAAAAATATCAACTGCATAATCAGTTGTTCCACCACCTGGAGCTGCCTTCCATCCAATCAATCCTGGATATCTTAAACTTCTTACATCTACTCCAAATTTATTGAAATAGTATTCATTCCATCTTTCTCCTGCTTGCTTGGTAATTCCATAAACAGTATTCGGTTCCATTACTGTATATTGTGGTGTATTTTCCATTGGAGTTGTTGGTCCGAAAACCGCAATAGAAGAAGGCCAGAAAATCTTTTTTATAAGTCCGTCTTTTGCTAAATCCAATACATGAGAGTGTGAGCGCATGTTTAAGCTCCAACCTAATTCTATATTTTTTTCGGCAGTTGCTGAAAGTAAAGCCGCTAACAAATAGACTTGTGTGATTTTGTATTTTTTTACAACATCTCGTAATAATTTTTCGTCCATTATGTCTAATTTTTCAAACGGACCTGATTCCATCACTTCACTTGATGAAGGTCGAATATCAGAAGCAATAACATTGTTATTCCCATACATACTTCTTAGTTCCATAACCAATTCAGTGCCAATTTGTCCTGAGGAACCTATTATTAATATTCTTTCTTTCATCTGTGATTTAATTGGGACAAATATAACATTATACATTATTTATATAGGGATAATTTTAATTACAATAAAAATTGAGAGTTTTGTATCTTTGCATTATAATTTGTTGATAATACATGGATCCGAATACTGGTAAAAAAAATATGTTTAATAAACTAAGCAAGGAACAAGGCTTAAAATTATTAGAACAAGAAGGTTTTGAAAGAAAGACGATTTCTTTTTACAGATATGTAATTATTGATTCACCTTATGAACTTAGAGATGAATTGTATGAGTCCTGGAAAGACTTAGGTGTTTTAGGTAGAATATATTTAGCACATGAAGGAGTGAATGCTCAATTAAGCATTCCTGAATCCAACTTTGATGAATTTGTTAAGCTGGTACATGCAAATCCATTTTTTACCCATATGCCTTTTAAAATTGCCGTGGAAGATGATGGGAATTCATTTTTTAAATTAACCATAAAAGTGCGAAAGCAAATTGTATCAGACGGCTTACCTATTGACGAATATGATGTAACTAATGTTGGGCAGCATCTGGATGCAAAATCATGGAATAACGCCTTGGAAAAAGGAGCTACAGTAGTAGATATGCGTAATCATTACGAAAGTGAAATAGGAAAATTCAAAGGAGCTATTTGCCCAGATGTAGAGACTTTTAAAGAAGAATTGCCAGAAGTAAAAAAGATGTTACAGGGCAAAGAGGATGAACAGATTCTGTTGTATTGCACGGGAGGAATTAGATGTGAAAAAACATCTGCCTATTTAAAACATCATGGTTTTCAAGATGTAAGTCAGTTGCATGGAGGAATTATTGATTATGCACGACAATTAGATAAAGATGTGACTTTAAATAATAATTTTGTTGGAAAGAACTTTGTATTTGACGAAAGGAGAGGAGAGCGTATTTCTGATGATGTAATTAGTAGTTGTCATCAATGTGGTGAGCCTTTTGATACTCATGTGAATTGTGGAAATGTAAATTGTAATTTATTATTTCTGCAATGTGATTCTTGTAAAGAAAAATACGAAAATTGCTGCTCAGTAGAATGTATCGAGATAGTTAATTTACCTATTGATGAGCAAAAGAAATTGCGTAAAGGAACAGACAATAAAAAGATGTATTACAGCCATAAAAGAGTAAATTTAAATTTAAATAAAAAACATGATTAGAATTACGAAAGAATTTAAGTTTGAGATGGCACATGCCTTGCATGCTTATGATGGATTGTGTAAAAATATTCATGGACATTCGTATCGTTTATGGGTAACTGTAAAGGGTGATGTTAAAAACGAAAAAGGACATACAAAGGATGGAATGGTGATGGATTTTGGGTTTTTAAAAGAAATTGTGAAGCCAGAAATTGTGGATAAATACGATCATTCTTTGGTGTTGAATGCTAATTCTCCTCATGCTAAGATTGATTTATCAGCTTTTGAAAAAGTTTTTTTATTGCCTTACCAACCTACTTCTGAAAACTTAGTCATAGATTTCGCTAATCACATTAAAAGTAGATTGCCAGAAAATATCTCTTTGTGTAAAGTGGTTTTATCTGAAACAGCCACTTCATTTGCTGAATGGAATATTGAGGATAATTAGTAAAACATTGCTTTTTTTATTTGTAATAAATCTCGCATTATATAGAATTAATATAAATATGTTTGGAATTAAAAAATATGACTAAAATTATAGTTTTCATTGATAGTATTTTCTATTTTTGCGACCGAAAAATTCTAAAAAATGACGAATATATTAATTGTTGTAGTTGTAATCTTATTAGTAGCAACTTTAGTGCAAATACTTAGGGTTAGCGAATTATTATCAGAAATTAAAAATAAGGATGTTAATGAAGTGACCGATAAGGATAATAATACTCAAGGAATATTATTTTTAATAGTTGGGTTTGGTTTTTTAATTTTTGTTATTTGGCAAATGGTAACTTGGAATCATCTTCTATTACCTCCAGCTAGTTCGGTACATGGGACTCAAATTGATTTTTTAATGAAAATATCTATGGGATTAATTCTCGTTGTATTTTTTGTTTTATCCCCGATACTATTTTACTTTCTATATAAGTACAGAGGTAAAAAATCTAATAAAGCATATTTTTTCTCACATAACAATAAGTTAGAAGTTGTATGGACTGTTATCCCTACTATACTCCTTACGGTATTAATTATTTTTGGATTAAAAACTTGGGATAAAGCTATGAATGTTGAGGTTACTGAATCAACAACAATAATTGAAGTTTATGGACAACAATTTAATTGGACTGCAAGATATTCAGGACTTGATAATAATTTAGGAAAAGCAAATTTCAAATTAGTTAAAGGAAGAAACACTCTTGGGGTTGATATGCTAGATTCCAATGCTGCTGATGATAAAATGGCTAGAGAAGTTCATTTAGTTATTGATCAACCTGTATTATTAAAGTTCCGTTCACAGGATGTAATACACTCTGCTTTTTTGCCACATTTTAGAGTTCAAATGAATTGTGTACCAGGAATGACTACTCAATTTGGATTCACACCTAATAAAACAACTGCTCAGATGAAAGAAAGTGAAGGGGAAGATTTTGAATATATTTTATTGTGTAATAAAATATGTGGAGCGTCACATTACAACATGCAAATGAAATTTATTGTTGAAACTCAAGAAGAATATGATGTTTGGCTCGCTTCTCAGGAAAGCTTAGAAACTAAATTATTAACTCAAAAATAATATAAAGATGTCGGAACATCATAAAGAAAACTTTATTACTAAATACGTTTTTACTCAGGATCACAAGATGATTGCTAAGCAATTTCTTATAACCGGAATGTTTATGGCGGTTGTTGGAATGCTTATGTCTGCTATTTTTAGAGTCCAATTAGCCAACCCTGGTGAAACATCTATATTGTATAATTTACTACCAGGGGCTTGGTTAAATGATTCAGGAGGCTTAAATCCTGATAAATATTTGGCATTAGTTACCATGCATGGTACAATATTAGTTTTTTGGGTATTAACTGCAGGGCTTTCAGGAACATTTGCTAATTTTCTTATCCCATTACAGATTGGGGCTAGGGATATGGCTTCAGGTTTTTTAAATATGCTATCCTACTGGTTTTTCTTTCTTGCAACTGTAGTTTTATTGAGTTCATTATTTGTTGAAACTGGACCTGCATCAGGAGGTTGGACAATCTACCCGCCACTTTCGGCACTGCCACAGGCAATACCAGGATCTGGTACTGGTATGACATTATGGTTGATTAGTATAACATTATTTGTTGTCGGCTCATTACTTGGTGGTTTAAATTATATAGTTACTATTTTAAATCTAAGAACTATAGGAATGACTATGCAGCGCCTTCCTCTTACTGTTTGGGCTTTATTAATTACAGCTATACTTGGAGTTCTTTCATTCCCGGTTCTTTTATCTTGCGGATTATTACTAATTTTTGATAGATCATTTGGTACTAGTTTTTATCTTTCAGATATTATTATCAATGGTGAAGTTTTACACAATGAAGGCGGAAGTCCTATTTTATTCGAACATTTATTTTGGTTTTTAGGCCACCCTGAAGTGTATATTATTTTGTTACCTGCACTGGGTATTGTATCTGAAGTTATTGCTGTAAATTCAAGAAAGCCTATTTTTGGATATAAAGCAATGGTTGGGGCCTTATTGCTAATTGCATTTTTATCATTTATTGTTTGGGGACATCATATGTTTATGACTGGAATGAATCCTTTCCTTGGCTCTGTATTTACATTTACTACTTTACTTATTGCTATACCCTCAGCCGTAAAAGTATTTAATTATTTAGCAACCTTATGGAGAGGAAATATTCGTTTCACTCCGGCAATGTTATTTGCTATTGGTACGGTTTCAGCATTTATTACGGGTGGTTTAACTGGTATTATTCTTGGTGATAGTGCTTTAGATATTAATGTACATGATACTTATTTTGTAGTAGGTCACTTTCATATTGTTATGGGTCTTTCTGCTATTTATGGAATGTTTGCAGGAGTTTATCATTGGTTCCCTAAAATGTATGGAAGAATGATGAATAAAAATTTAGGATATTTACACTTCTGGGGAACTTTTATTTGTGCGTATGGGGTATTTTTCCCAATGCATTTTTTAGGATTAGCTGGTTTACCAAGAAGATATTACTCTAATTCGGCTTTCCCAATGTTTGATGGGTTATCGGATATTAATGAACTCATTACTTTCTTCGCACTAGCAGGAGCTATATTTCAAGTGTTTTTTCTTTTTAATTTCTTTTATAGTATATTTAAAGGAACAAAAGCAACTCAAAATCCTTGGAAGTCAAACACCTTAGAGTGGACTACTCCTGTAGAAAGAATACATGGAAATTGGCCTGGAGAATTACCAGTTGTAACGCGTTGGGCATATGATTATTCAAAGCCAGGTGCTGATGAAGATTTCATTTTACAAACTGAGCCATTAAAAGAAGGGGAGATAGAACATTAATATGGATATAGCTTTAAGAAATACTGTTAAAAAACAGCTTTTATGGGTAGCATTAGTTTCTATTTCAATGTTTTTTGCCAGCATGTTATCTGCATTTATAGTCGAAAAGGCTGATGTTGGAAATTGGAAAGTATTTATTCTTCCAGATCAGTTTGAAATAAGTACTGCAATAATTCTTGTTAGTAGTTTTTTATTATTTTTTATTAAGCCACTACTTAAGAGGGAAAAGTCCATATTTGGTTTAGTTTTTATCGTTTTAATTCTAGGAGTATTATTCTCTTATTTTCAAATAAAGGGATGGCAACAATTAACTACTGAGGGTGTTTACTTAACTGGAGTAGGAAGTAATGTAGCAGGTTCATTTTTGTATATTTTAACTTTAACTCATTTGTTACACCTTGTTGGGGGGCTAGTTGGATTATGTATTAGCACAATTAAATCAAAACAGAATTTATATTCAATTAATAATTATTTGGGTTTAGAATTAACATCTATTTATTGGCATTTTTTAACTATACTTTGGATTATACTCTTTACTTTTTTAAAATTCTATTAAATTAATAAATTAAAATTATGGATGAAGCATTAATAAAAGATCATAAGCCTGCATGGAAAGGAGGTGATTTGCCTTACAAAGCAAGTTATGGAAAATTAATGATGTGGTTTTTCTTAATAACGGATACCTTGACATTTTCTGCTTTTTTGGCATCTTATGGTTTTAGTCGTTTTAAGTATCAGGATAGTTGGCCAATAGCTGAAGATGTTTTTACACATTTCCCTTTTTTACATGGTGAACATCCTTTATTGTTTGTTGCACTAATGACCTTTATTCTTATCATGAGTTCAGTAACAATGGTATTGGCGGTAAATTATGGTCATAAGATGGAAAAGAACAAAGTAATACTTTGGCTTTCTTTAACAATTGTAGGGGGGGCTATTTTCTTAGGTTCACAAGCATGGGAGTGGAGTCATTTTATTCATGGTTTAGCTGGAGCTGATGGTATATTTGTTCCCGCTACATTGATTAGTAACCCTTATGGGATGCCATTATTTGCTGATTATTTTTTCTTTATCACAGGTTTTCATGGCTTCCATGTATTTAGTGGAGTAGTTCTTTTAATTATACTTTTGATTAATGTAATTAAAGGAACTTATGAAAAAAGAGGACATTATGAAATGGTTGAAAAAGTAGGATTGTATTGGCATTTTGTTGATTTAGTTTGGGTATTTGTATTTACATTTTTCTATTTAGTATAATTAAAAAATAAATTATTATGGCAAGCGAAACAAAAGGAAACTGGTGGATTTGGAAGGTGTTTTGGATATTATTATTCATTACAACATTTGAAGTAGCGCTTGGTATAATTAAGCCATCATTTTTAATAGATACAATCTTTTTAGGTACAAAATTATTAAATCATGTATTTATTGTTTTAACTGTTATAAAAGCAGCATATATAATTTTGCAATTTATGCACTTAGGGCATGAAAAGAAAAGTTTAAAATGGACAATATTATTGCCAGCATTAGTTTTGGTTCCTTATTTGTTATTTATTATTTTGAGTGAAGGTGCGTATGCTTATTTAATGCTTTAGAAATTTAATTTTTATGAAGTTAGAAAAAATAACTCTTCTTTTTTTATTATTGGTTTTACCCGCTATAATGTATTTTTATTTAACTAAGGGGTATAATAATTTTATCAAATTAGAAATTATAGGTGAAGTGGATTATAGTATTGATGATTTTAGTTTTATCAATCAAGATAATGACACTATCACTAAGGATAGTTTAACAGGGTCAATATATGTGGCAAATTTTTTCTTTACATCTTGCCCTTCTATTTGCCCAATAATGACAAGAAACATGTCTTATTTACAAGATAAGCTTAGTGTTTTTCCTAATATTAGATTTTTATCTCATACTGTTGATCCTGTTAATGACACGCCAGATAAGTTAAAGAGTTATGTTAATTTAATGCAACAAAAAAACATTAATATTAATTTATCTAATTGGGATTTTGTTACTGGTGATAAAGATAAACTATACCAATCAGCAGCAAATTATTTTGTTAATGCGAGTGTTGATTCATTAGCTCCTGGAGGGTTTTTACATTCAGAATATTTTATTTTAATTGACAAGCAAGGAAGAGTTAGATCTGGAATTGATAAAAATGGAAATGCTGTTGGTGCTTATGATGGCACTAATGAAGTGCAGATGAAGGACCTGATTAATGATATTAATGTTCTAATGGCAGAATACAAAAGACCTTTGAAAAATGATAAAGATTAAATTATTTTTTTTAGTCATTTTAATGACTTGCTTTACTTCCATTAGCATTGGCCAGTGTGCAATGTGTAAGGCTGTTGTAGAGGCTAATGTGGCATCAGGAGATACTAAAGCAGCAGGTTTAAATGATGGTATTTTGTTTTTAATGTCTATGCCTTATATTGCCGTTTTCCTTTTTGCACTATTTTTCTATTTGCAGAAAAGAAAAATGCAGACTACCTAGTTTTTTCATTCGTTTACAAGCAAATTTTTACCTCTTAGTAACTTATTTTCCCCAGAAAATCAACTTACTAGTCTAGATTTAACCAATAATATAAATTTAAAAGATCTATATACAGAAGATAACTATCTTACCGATATAGATTTATCAAATAACCCTAATCTAATCAATTTGAGAATAGACAATAACCTATTGTATTTACTTGATTTATCATATCAAGATATACAGTATCTAAACTGTAGTAACAATCAGATAACAGATCTTATTATTGATTCAGATTCTCTAAATGAATTGTTTTGCGGAAACAATCCTATATCTTCTTTTGATGCTACCCAGCACATTAATCTTGAGATGCTAGAGATATTTAATACTTACTTGTTTAATATTGATTTAAGTCAGAATCAATACTTGTGGTTTTTAAGCATTGGATCTAACCCAGGCTTATGGAGTCTAGATTTATCTAATAATTATAATCTAGAACATTTAGATTTATATTCTAATTCTTTATCTGTTTTGGATATGCGAAATGGAAATAATCAGAATATATCATACTTTGTTACTTGGAATTGTTGGAATTCTCAATTTTTAGAATGCATTAGTGTTGATGATTCAACCTATTCTACTAATAACTGGACAAGTATAGATACATGGCACTACTTTAGTAATAATTGTAATCCTTTAGCAATAGAAGAATACTCCTCAAAGAAAGAACTTCTTAAAATAACAGACCTGTTAGGAAGAGAAATAAAAGGAGCTAAGAATCAACTTCTCTTTTACATTTATGATGATGGAACAGTAGAGAAAAAACTTATTATAGAATAAATGTCATTGCGAACGAATGTGAAGCAATCTATTCCTTTAATTACGGTTTCCTTTTGTTGAGTTTAGATTATCAATGTACTATGAGGGTGTTTTTTCATATATTTACAAAATGAAGAAACTACTACTTATATTACTTTGCGTGCCTATGATTGGGATTGCCTCTTTTCCAATAATTACAGATACTAAAGAATGTGATGGAATAACAGTTCCTTTAGATTATGATGTTAATCAAAAGGCAGATCATGAAAATATTAAAATAGAAATAATAAATTCACCTTTAGAAAAAGATGGTTCTTGGAATGTTATTAAATGGTTGATTGTAATCTTTGCCTCTCTCTTTTTACTTTTACTAATTTTAGTTGTTATAGCATTTGCATTGGCTGATATTAATTAGATTATGAGATGGAAAAGCAAGGGAACAACAATGATCTCTCTTTTACATCTGTGATGATGGTACTGTGGAGAAAAAGATAATTATTGAATAAAGTTCTCTAACTCCTTAAAGCTATACTCAATTCTTTCAATTGCGCTTCATCAATATCTGATGGTGAGTCAATCATTACATCTCTACCCGAATTGTTTTTTGGGAATGCAATAAAATCACGAATGCTTTCTTGCCCACCCATTATCGCACATAAACGGTCAAACCCAAAGGCAACTCCTCCATGTGGTGGCGCTCCATATTCAAAGGCCTCCATCAAAAATCCGAATTGCTCTTTTGCCTGATCTTTACTAAATCCTAAATGCTTAAACATTAATTGTTGTAAAGCTTTATCGTGTATTCTTATACTTCCACCACCTATCTCATTTCCGTTCATCACAAGGTCATAAGCATTGGCACGCACTGCTGCTGGGTCAGTATCTAGTTTTGCAATATCCTCAGGTTTTGGTGAAGTAAAAGGGTGGTGCATTGCATGATATCTTTCACTGTCCTCATCCCATTCTAATAAAGGGAAATCCAATACCCATAATGGTGCAAATATTTTAGGATTTCTAAGCCCTAATTCCTCTGCTAAGTGTAGGCGTAAAGTCCCTAATGCTTTTCTAGTTTTTTCCCTGCCTCCTGCCATTATTAAAAGCAAATCTCCTTTTTTACAACCTGCTTTTTCAGCCCATTCATTTCTTGCATCTTCATCAAAAAACTTATCTACTGTCGATTTTGATGTTCCGTCCTCATTATACTTGCAATAGATAAGCCCTGTTGCTCCAACTTGTGGTGTTTTTACAAAATTTACCAAGGCATCTAATTGTTTTCTTGTGTAGTTAGCACATCCTTTTGCATTGATGGCAACAACAAGTTCTGCATTGTCAAACACCCCAAAATCTTTTCCTTGGCACTGTTCATTCATCTCTACGAACGCCATATCAAAACGAATATCTGGCTTGTCCGATCCATATAATTTCATGGCCGTATCATAAGTCATTCTTGGGAATTCATTCAGCTCAACTCCTTTTACTTCTTTTAGTAAATGGCGAGTTAATCCTTCAAACATATTTAGGATATCTTCCTGTTCAATGAATGACATTTCACAGTCAATCTGTGTAAATTCTGGTTGACGGTCGGCACGCAAATCTTCATCTCTAAAGCATTTTACGATTTGGTAATATTTATCAATTCCACCCACCATAAGCAATTGCTTAAAGGTTTGTGGCGATTGTGGTAAAGCATAAAACTGCTTTTCGTTCATTCTACTTGGTACTATAAAATCTCTTGCTCCTTCAGGAGTTGATTTTATTAAGTAAGGCGTTTCTACCTCAATAAATCCTTGGTTATCTAAGTAGTTCCGTGTTGCTTTCGATACCTGATGCCTTAGTAGTAAGTTTTCTTTTATTGGGTTTCTTCTTATATCAAGGTAACGATACTTCATGCGTATTTCATCCCCACCATCCGTTTCGTTTTCAATAGTAAAAGGAGGTATTTTTGATTTATTTAGTATTGTGAGCCCACTAATCTCAATTTCAATTTCTCCTGTTGGAATGTTCTTGTTTTTACTTTCTCTTTCTACTACTTTTCCTGTTATCTGAATCACAAATTCACGCCCTAATTTTCTGGCATTAACACAAAGTTCAGCATTTACATCCATGTTAAAGGCCAATTGTGTAATTCCGTATCTATCACGCAAATCCACAAAAGTCATTCCTCCTAAATCTCGTGTTTTTTGCACCCATCCGCTTAGGGTTACTTCTTGGTTAACATTTGTTATGTTTAATGTGCCGCAATTGTGTGTTCTTAACATCTTATAATTATTAGCTTGCGAAATTACAAAACAAAATGTGGTTTAGGTATCTTTGCCCTATGGAAATTAATCCTTTTGACGATACTTATTTTATGAAACAAGCTCTTTTGCAAGCGCAAGAGGCCTTTGAAAAAGATGAAGTTCCAGTAGGGGCAGTTATTGTATGTGACAATCAAATTATTGCTCGTGCCCATAATTTTACTGAACGCTTAAATGATGTAACCGCACATGCCGAAATGCAAGCTTTTACGGCTGCTGCAGATTATCTGGGAGGAAAATACCTAAACGAATGCACCCTTTATGTTACGCTTGAACCTTGTGTAATGTGTGGGGGAGC
>JACNFT010000083.1 GCA_014384505.1 Cryomorphaceae bacterium
ATTAATGAAATTGCGAGAGTAGCTCAGTTGGTAGAGCGTCAGCCTTCCAAGCTGAGGGTCGCCGGTTCGAGCCCGGTCTCTCGCTCAACTTTACTAGCCGATGTAGCTCAGGGGTAGAGCGTTTCCTTGGTAAGGAAGAGGTCATGGGTTCAATTCCCATCATTGGCTCTAAAAAGAAAAAAGTAGTAGTATAAAAAAGTAGGATTTATAACTAAATTATTAATAACTAAATTTAACAAAATGGCAAAAGAAAATTTTAATCGTACCAAGCCACACTTGAACATTGGTACTATTGGTCATGTCGATCATGGGAAAACAACTTTAACAGCTGCAATTACAAAGGTATTAGCTGAGATAAATGGTACAGAAGTTCGTGATTTCGATACGATTGATAATGCGCCAGAGGAAAAAGAAAGAGGAATTACTATTAACACATCTCATGTTGAGTATGAAACGGAAAATAGACACTACGCTCACGTAGATTGTCCAGGTCACGCGGATTACGTAAAAAACATGGTAACTGGAGCTGCACAGATGGATGGTGCAATTTTAGTTTGTGCTGCAACTGATGGTCCTATGCCTCAAACAAGAGAGCATATCCTTTTAGCAAGACAAGTTGGAGTGCCTTCATTGGTTGTATTTATGAATAAAGTAGATATGGTTGATGATGAGGAATTATTAGAATTAGTTGATATGGAGATTAGAGAATTGTTATCATTTTATGATTATGATGGTGATAATACTCCTGTAATTGCTGGATCTGCTTTAGGTGGATTGAATGGTGATGCAGAGTGGACTCCAAAAATTGTAGAATTAATGGCGGCTGTTGATTCTTGGATTCCTGAGCCAGTAAGAGAAAATGAGAAGCCTTTCTTGATGCCAATTGAGGATGTGTTTACTATTACAGGTAGGGGTACTGTAGCTACTGGTAGAATTGAAACTGGTGTTGCAAATACTGGAGATAGTGTTGATATTATCGGTATGGGAGCTGAAAAATTATCTTCTACTGTTACTGGAGTTGAGATGTTTAGAAAAATATTAGATAGAGGTGAGGCTGGTGATAATGTTGGTATCTTATTAAGAGGTATTGAAAAATCAGATATTCAAAGAGGAATGGTAATTTGTAAGCCAGGATCTGTTAAACCACATCAAAAATTTGAAGCTGAGGTTTATATTTTGAAAAAAGAAGAAGGAGGTAGACATACTCCTTTCCATAATAAATATCGTCCACAGTTCTATATCAGAACAACTGATGTAACTGGTGAGATTTTCTTACCTACTGGAACTGAGATGGTAATGCCTGGTGATAATTTAACAATTACTGTAGATTTAATTGCTGGTGTTGCTATGAGTATAGGATTAAGGTTCGCAATCCGTGAGGGTGGTAGAACTGTTGGGGCTGGACAAATTACTAAATTACTTTAGTAGTTAACTCATAAAGTTTTACAGTTAAAGGAAGATTGTTTTTCAGTCTTCCTTTACTGTGTAAACGGGTGTAGCTCAATTGGTAGAGTAGTAGTCTCCAAAACTATTGGCTGGGAGTTCGAGTCTCTCCACCCGTGCGATAAAAGAATTAAGAAAATGGCAAATAAAGGAACATATATTAAGGAGTCGTATGACGAATTAATGAATAAAGTGAGTTGGCCAAGTTGGTCAGAGTTACAAAGTAGTTCAATTGTTGTTGCAATTGCAACAATAATAATTGCTTTGATTATTTATATAATGGATTCAGCATTTAGTAATTTGATGAAACTATTTTATGGTTTATTTTCATAATATTATAGCATGGAGGAAGAAGTCGTAAATATGAAATGGTACGTCCTTAGAGTGATGGGAGGTAAAGAGAATAAAACAGTAACTTTTATTGAGAAAGAAATTGATCGATTAGGACTGCAAGATTTTGTTGCACAAATACTTGTGCCTACAGAAAAGGTTTATCAAATTAAAAATGGAAAAAAGGTAAGTAAAGATAAAAACTTTTTCCCAGGATATGTTTTAGTTGAAGCTAATTTGGTTGGTGAAGTTCCTCACATTTTAAAGAATGTCACTAATGTTTTAGGTTTTTTGGGAGCTACTAAGGGAGGTGTACCTGTTCCAATGAGACAAAGTGAAATCAATAGAATATTAGGTAAGGTTGATGAAATGGCTCTTACTGATGAGAGTGTTAGTATTCCTTTTGTAGTTGGAGAAACTATTAAGGTTATTGATGGACCATTTAATAGTTTTAATGCTGAAATTGAAGGTATTGATGAACAAAAGAAGAAGTTAAAATTAATGGTAAAAATCTTTGGGAGAAAAACTCCTTTAGAATTAAATTTTATGCAAGTAGAAAAAATATAAACGAATGGCAAAACAAATTTCAGCACTTATTAAATTACAGATTAGAGGGGGAGCTGCAAATCCAGCACCACCAGTTGGTCCTGCATTGGGGGCAAAAGGGGTTAATATCATGGAATTCTGTAAGCAATTTAATGCAAGAACACAAGATAAGGCAGGGGGTATCGTTCCTGTTGTAATTACAGTATATGCAGATAAATCATTTGAATTTATCATTAAAACCGCTCCTGCTGCTGCACAAATTTTAGCTGCTGCTAAAAAGAAAAGTGGATCAGGCGAACCTAATAGAGTAAAGGTTGCCACAATTACTTGGGATCAAGTAAGAGTAATTGCAGAAGATAAAATGGCTGATTTAAATGCTTTTAAAGTAGAGTCGGCAATGAAGATGGTAGCTGGTACTGCAAGAAGTATGGGAGTAAATATTAAGGGAGCTTTTCCTTCATAAATATTAAATATAAAATAGTTTAACTAATGGGAACTAGTAAAAACAGAAAAAGTGCTTTGGAAAATGTTGATTTGAAAAAATCATACACTATTAATGAAGCATCAGCAATTATTAAAGATAATGCAAAATCTAAATTTGATGAGTCTGTAGAATTAGCGGTAAGATTAGGAGTTGATCCTAGACAAGCTAATCAAATGGTAAGAGGTGTTGCTTCTTTACCTCACGGTACAGGTAAAAAATTAAAAGTATTAGCTTTAGTTTCAGCTGATAAAGAAGCTGAGGCTAAAGAAGCTGGGGCTGATTATGTTGGTTTAGATGAGTATATTGAAAAAATTAAAGGTGGTTGGACAGATATTGATGTTATCGTTACAATGCCTTCAATTATGGGTAAAATTGGTGCTTTAGGTAGAGTGTTAGGACCAAGAGGTTTAATGCCTAATCCAAAGTCAGGAACTGTAACTATGGATGTTGGGAAAGCTGTTTCGGATGTGAAAAAAGGAAAGATAGATTTTAAGGTAGAAAAGAATGGTATAATTCACGCTTCTGTTGCTAAGGTTTCTTTTGATGCTCAAAAGATTGCTGAAAATGCAAACGAATTAATGCAGACAATCATTAAATTGAAACCTTCTGCTGCAAAAGGTATTTATGTGAAAAGTGTTTTCATGTCAAGTACTATGGGATTAGGTGTTGAAATTGATACTAACTCATTAGTTTAATAAATTTAGAAAAGCGTAAGATGAATAAATTAGAAAAAAATAAAATGATTGAGCTCCTTGACGGGATGCTTAATGAAAATAATAATTTTTATTTAGCAGATATCTCTGGCTTAACAGCTGAGGAGAGTAGCGCTTTAAGAAGATTATGTTTTAAAAGAAATGTTTCTTTACAAGTTGTAAAAAATACTCTTTTGAAAAAAGCTTTAGATAAGAATACTATTGACTTTAGTGAGTTGAATGATGTGTTAGTAGGTAACACATCTATCTTACAAGCTGAAACTGGTAATGAGCCTGCTAAGGTTATTCAAGAATTTAGAAAAAAGAATGCAAAACCAATTTTAAAAGCAGCTCATATTGAGGAGTCACTTTACATTGGTGATGAGAATTTAACAGCTCTTGCAGATCTTAAATCTAAGGATGAATTGATTGGTGATATCATCACCTTGTTACAGTCTCCAGCTAAGAATGTTATCTCTGCATTGCAGTCAGGCGGTAATAAACTTTCAGGAATTGTTAAGGCCTTAGAAGAAAAGGCTTCATAAAAAAGAAATGCTTCCAACATTTAAAATAATAAAAACAAATTAAAACAAATTAAAATGGCAGATTTAAAAAAATTCGCAGAAGAACTAGTTAACCTTTCAGTAAAAGATGTTAACGAATTAGCAACTATCCTTAAAGATGAGTATGGTATTGAGCCAGCAGCAGCAGTTGCAGTAGCAGGTCCAGCAGCAGCAGGTGGTGGCGGTGAAGCAGCAGAAGAACAAACTGAATTTGATGTTATCTTGAAAGAAGTAGGAGCTACAAAATTAAAAGTTGTTAAAACTGTAAAAGAATTAACAGGTTTAGGTTTGAAAGAAGCTAAAGATATTGTTGATAGTGCTCCAAAAGCAGTGAAAGAAGGAGTGTCTAAAGATGAAGCTGAAGGAATTCAGAAAGCATTAGAAGAAGCTGGAGCTGTAGTTGAGCTTAAGTAATTTCTTTAAACATTTAAATGGTTTAAATCTTATGGTAACATAAGGTTTAAACCCTTTCGTTTTTTTGTAGAACCCCCCTTTTTTAACTAAAACTCACCGTCTTGGCCAAACAAAATAACAACCAAAGAATAAATTTCGCATCCATCAAAAATACGGCTAATTTCCCGGATTTTTTAGATGTTCAGCTTAAAAGCTTTCAATCTTTTTTTCAAATAGGTACAACCTTAGATGAAAGAAGAAATGAAGGGCTTTACAAAGCTTTTGAAGAACTTTTCCCAATTACAGATTCAAGAAACAATTTCGTTCTTGAATTTATTGATTATACAATTGATCCTCCAAGATATTCTATTGAAGAATGTATAAATAGAGGCTTAACTTTTAAAGTCCCTTTAAAGGTTAAATTAAAATTGTATTGTACTGATCCAGATCATGAAGATTTTGAAACTATCGTTCAGGATGTTTATTTCGGAAATATTCCGTTTATGACTCCTAAAGGAAGTTTTGTAGTTAATGGAGCAGAAAGAATTATTGTTTCACAATTACATAGATCACCAGGTGTGTTTTTTGGACAAAGTTTTCATTCAAATGGAACAAAATTATACTCAGCAAGAGTAATTCCTTTTAAAGGTTCTTGGATTGAGTTTACTACAGACATAAACAATGTAATGTATGCTTACATTGATAGAAAGAAAAAATTACCAGTTACTACTTTATTAAGGGCTATAGGTTACGAAAGTGACAGAGATATTCTTGAAATTTTTAACCTTGCTGATGAAGTAAAGGTTTCTAAAAGTGGATTGAAAAGAGTTGTTGGAAGAAAATTAGCTGCCAGAGTATTAAAATCTTGGGTGGATGATTTTGTAGATGAAGATACTGGTGAATTAGTTCCAATTGAAAGAAATGAAGTTATTCTTGAGAGAGATACTATTATTGAAAAATCACATATTGATGAGATTGTAAATTCTGGTGTTGAAACTATTCTTTTGCATAAAAATGATGGAAGTACTTCAGATCATGCTTTAGTTTACAATACATTGCAAAAAGACCCTACTAATTCTGAGGTTGAAGCGGTTCGTCATATTTATAGACAATTAAGAAGTGCTGAAGCTCCTGATGATGAAACGGCAAGAGGAATTATTGATAAATTATTCTTCTCTGACCAAAGATATAGTTTAGGGCATGTTGGTAGATTTAGAATTAACAGAAGGTTAAAGCTAGATATTCCTGAAGATAAAATGGTATTAACTAATGAAGATATTGTATCTATCATTAGTAACCTTATTTCATTAGTTAACTCTAAAGTTGATGTGGATGATATTGATCACTTGAGTAACAGAAGAATTAGAACAGTAGGTGAACAACTTTCAAACCAATTTAATGTTGGGTTGAGTAGAATGGCACGAACTATTCGTGAGAGAATGAATGTAAGAGATAATGAGGTTTTTACACCTATTGATTTGATTAATGCTAAGACATTATCTGCAGTAATTAATTCATTCTTTGGAACTTCACAATTATCTCAATTTATGGATCAAACTAATCCATTAGCAGAGGTAACACATAAAAGAAGAATTTCGGCTCTTGGACCTGGAGGTTTAACAAGAGAAAGAGCAGGCTTTGAGGTTCGAGATGTTCATTATACTCATTACGGAAGACTTTGTCCTATTGAAACTCCTGAAGGACCAAATATTGGGCTTATTTCATCTTTAGCTGTTTTTGCTAAGATAAATTCTTTAGGATTTATTGAAACTCCTTATAGGGAAGTTAATGAAGGAAGGATTGATATTTCAAAAGCACCTGTATATAAAAGTGCTGAAGAAGAGGAAGAACAAATTATTGCACAAGCAAACGCTCCACTTAATGAGGATGGTACATTTAAAAACGATAGAATCCAATCAAGAAGAGAAGCAGATTATTTAATTGCTGAGCCGAATAATGTTACTTTGAAGGATGTTGCTCCTAATCAAATTGCATCTATTGCTGCATCTTTAATTCCTTTCTTGGAACATGATGATGCCAATAGAGCATTGATGGGATCGAATATGATGCGTCAGGCAGTTCCTTTATTAAGAACTGATGCACCTATTGTTGGTACAGGACTTGAGCCTCATGTAGCTCGTTATTCTCGTACAATGATTAATGCTGAAGGTGAAGGTAAAGTAACTTATGTTGATGCAAATAAAATTAAAGTAAAATACACTAAAACTGAGGAAGAAGAATTAGTAAGTTTTGATGAGAATGAAAAAACTTATAATTTAACTAAGTTCCAAAAAACAAATCAGAGAACATGTATTAATATTCAGCCAATTGTTAGGGTTGGTGACAGAGTAACTAAGGGTCAAGTATTGTGTGATGGTTATGCAACTGAAAACGGTGAATTAGCTATTGGTCGTAACTTAAAAGTTGCCTTCATGCCTTGGAAAGGTTATAACTTTGAGGATGCAATTATCTTGTCAGAAAGAGTAGTAAGAGAAGATTTATTTACTTCATTACATATTGCTGAACATGTAGTTAATGTTAGAGAAACAAAAAGGGGAGCAGAGGAGTTAACGGCTGATATTCCTAATATATCAGAAACTGCAACTAAGGATTTAGATGAATTTGGAATGGTAAGAATTGGAGCTCATGTTAAAACAGGTGACATTCTTATTGGTAAAATAACTCCTAAAGGAGAATCTGATCCAACGCCAGAAGAAAAATTATTAAGAGCTATCTTTGGTGAAAAAGCAGGAGATGTTAAAGATGCGTCATTAAAAACTAAACCTTCTAACCAAGGGGTAGTTATTGGTAAATCATTATTCTCTAAAACTGTAAAAGACAGAAGAGCTAAGTCGGCTGATAAAGAAGAGTTAGAGCGTTTAGATTCTGTTTTTGAAAAAGATTCTGATGCACTTAAAAATATTTTAGCAACTAAACTTTATCAAATTGTTGGTGGTAAGGCATCTAAAGGCATTAAGAATATTTTAGGAGAAGAAGTAATTCCTAAGAGTGAGAAGTTTACTAAGAAAATGTTATTAGGTATTGACTTTACATTAGTTGATCCTTACAAATGGACAGGTAGTCAGGAAAAAAATATTTTAGTAAATAGAACAATTCAGAATTATCTAAAAAAGTATAATGATGTCTATGGTGAGCATAGAAGAAAGCGTTTTGCTATTACTATTGGTGATGAATTGCCAAATGGAGTATTGCAACTTGCAAAAGTTCAGATTACTCAAAAAAGAAAAATTAAAGTTGGGGATAAATTAGCAGGTCGTCATGGTAATAAAGGTATTGTATCTCGTATTGTAAAAGATGAGGATATGCCTTTCTTAGAAGATGGAACACCTGTTGATATTATTTTGAATCCACTAGGAGTACCTTCAAGGATGAATCTTGGTCAGATATATGAAACTATCTTAGGTTGGGCAGGAGATGAATTAGGTAAAAAATACTTTACTCCTGTATTTGATGGAGCAAGTTTGGATCAAATTAATGCTGAAACTGATGAAGCCAAGTTACCAAGATTAGGTCAAACTTATCTTTATGATGGTGGTACTGGTGAACGTTTTGAACAAACGGCAACAGTAGGTATAATTTATATGCTTAAACTTGGTCATTTAATTGATGATAAAATGCATGCTCGTTCTATTGGACCATACTCATTAATTACTCAACAACCACTTGGAGGTAAGGCTCAGAATGGGGGGCAAAGACTTGGAGAGATGGAGGTTTGGGCTTTGGAGGGTTATGGTGCTGCCAATATCTTACAAGAGATGCTTACTTTAAAATCAGATGATGTAGTCGGTAGAGCGAAAGCATTTGAGGCCATAGTAAAAGGTCAAGAATTACCAATACCAGGAATTCCAGAATCGTTTAATGTATTATTACATGAATTGAATGGTTTAGGACTTAAAGTTTCACTTGAATAAAATACAAATGAGAAATACAAAAAATAACAAACAGGCTCAGGATATTAATTCGATAAAGATCTCTTTATCATCTCCTGAAGATATTTTAGACAAATCATCTGGTGAGGTTACAAAACCGGAAACGATTAACTATAGAACATATAAGCCAGAAAGTGGTGGATTATTTTGTGAAAGAGTTTTTGGTCCTACCAAAGATTTTGAATGCCATTGTGGTAAATATAAAAGAATTCGTTACAGAGGGATTGTATGTGATAGATGTGGGGTAGAAGTAACTGAAAAGAAAGTAAGAAGAGAGCGTATAGGACACATTAGTTTAGTTGTTCCTGTTGCTCATATCTGGTATTTTCGTACTTTACCTAACAAAATTGGATATTTGTTAGGATTACCATCTAAGCAATTAGACATGATTATTTACTATGAGCGTTTTGTAGTAATTAATGCTGGTGAAGGAACTATGAATTCTGAAGGTGAAGCTATACAATATTTAGATTTCCTTACTGAGGAAGAATACTTAGATATTTTAGATGCTCAACCATTAGAAAATCAGTATTTAAGTGATGAAGATCCTAAGAAATTTGTTGCAAAAATGGGTGCTGAGGCAATTCATAACTTATTAGCAAATTTAAATTTAGATGAGTTATCATATAAATTAAGAGATCAAGCTGCTAATGAAACTTCACAGCAAAGAAAAACTGAGGCATTAAAACGTTTGCAAATTGTTGAATCTATGCGTGAAGGACAATTGCATACTGAAAACAGACCTGAATGGATGACGATTAAAGTTATTCCAGTTATTCCACCAGAATTAAGACCATTAGTTCCTTTGGATGGAGGGCGTTTTGCTACTTCTGATTTAAATGATTTGTATAGAAGGGTAATTATTAGAAACAATAGATTAAAAAGATTAATGGAGATTAATGCTCCTGAGATTATATTAAGAAATGAAAAAAGAATGTTACAGGAATCTGTTGATGCTCTTTTTGATAATTCAAGAAAATCATCAGCTGTAAAAGCAGATGGTAAAAGACCTTTAAAGTCTCTATCTGATTCCTTAAAAGGAAAGCAAGGGAGATTTCGTCAGAACTTACTAGGTAAAAGGGTAGATTATTCTGCTCGTTCGGTTATTGTTGTAGGACCAGAGTTAAGTTTACACGAATGTGGAATACCTAAGGATATGGCTTCTGAACTTTACAAGCCGTTTATAATTAGAAAGCTAATTGAAAGAGGAATTGTAAAAACAGTTAAGTCTGCTAAAAAGATTATTGATAGTAAAGAACCTGTAGTTTGGGATATTTTGGAAAATGTAATGAAAGGTCATCCAGTTTTATTAAACAGGGCTCCTACACTACACAGACTGGGTATACAGGCTTTCCAACCTAAAATGATTGAAGGAAAAGCAATTCAATTACATCCATTAGCTTGTGCGGCCTTTAATGCCGATTTTGACGGGGATCAAATGGCAGTACATTTACCATTAGGTGCTGCTGCAATTTTGGAAGCGCAAGTTTTGATGCTTGCCTCACACAATATCTTGAATCCTGCAAATGGAGCTCCTATTACTGTTCCTTCACAGGATATGGTTCTTGGTTTGTACTATATGACTAAGGAGAAGTTCTCTAGTGATGAAGAAAAAGTGAAAGGTCAAGGAATGATTTTCTATTCTTTGGATGAGGTGAAGATAGCTTATAATGAAAAGCAAGCTGATTTGCACGCAATGATTAAAATCAGAATTACAGATACTAAAGGAAAAACTTCTTTAGTAGACACAACTGTTGGTAGAGTTTTATTTAACGAATTTGTACCTGAACAGGTTGAATATGTTAATCAGCTGTTAACTAAGAAAGCGTTAAGGAATATTATCGGTGATATATTAGAAACTTGTGGTGTAGCTGTTACTGTTCATTTCTTAGATGCAATTAAAACTATTGGTTTTGATATGGCATTTAGAGGTGGGTTATCGTTTAATCTTGGTGATGTACTTGTACCTAAAGAAAAAGAAGGATTAATTGCTGATGCTAACAAAAAAGTAGCTGAAATTAAGAATAACTATTCAATGGGTTTCATTACTAATAATGAAAGATATAATCAAGTAATTGATGTTTGGACAACTACTAATGCTCGATTGACTGATACAGTTATGAGAAATATTAGTTCGGACAAACAAGGATTTAACTCTGTATATATGATGCTTGATTCTGGTGCAAGGGGTTCAAAGGAACAAATTCGTCAGTTATCTGGTATGAGGGGCTTGATGGCTAAACCTAAAAAGTCTGGTGATCATGGAGAATCAATTATTGAGAATCCGATTACAACTAACTTTAGAGAGGGACTTTCAATTTTGGAATACTTTATTTCGACTCATGGGGCGAGAAAAGGACTTGCGGATACGGCACTTAAAACTGCAGATGCGGGTTACCTTACAAGAAGATTAGTTGATGTAGCTCAAGACGTTATTGTTACTGAACAAGATTGTGAAACACTAAGAGGCTTAGAAGCTTATGCTTTGAAAAATAATGATGTTATTATTGAATCATTAAGTGATAGAATTTCTGGAAGGGTAAGTTTACATGATGTATATCATCCAAAAACTGAAAAGCTAATGGTAGCTTCATCTGATATGATTACTGGTATTGTTGCTAGGGAAATTGAGGCTGCTGGAATTGAAATGGTTGAAGTTCGTTCAGCATTAACTTGTGCTACTCGTAGAGGTATTTGTGTTAACTGTTATGGTAAATCATTGTCAACTAATAGAATGGCGCAAGTAGGTGAGGCTGTTGGTGTTGTTGCTGCTCAATCAGTTGGAGAGCCAGGTACACAGCTTACACTTAGAACCTTCCATGTTGGGGGTACTGCATCTAGGTCAGAGGTTGATTCTTCTATCACTATTAAGAAAGATGGTAGATTAGAAATTGAGGATTTAAGAACAGTTAAGACGACTAATAAGGATGGTGATAAGATTGAAATCGTAATTAGTAGATCTGCTGAAACTAGAGTAATTGATGATAAGAATGGTGTAATCCTTTCTTCAACAATTGTCCCTTATGGTTCAACTATATTTATTAAAGAAGGAAATGTTAAAAAAGGAGATGTTGTTTTTGAGTGGGATCCCTATAATGCTGTAATTATTTCTGAAATTGCTGGTAAAGTAGAATTTGTTGATATTGAAGAAGGTGTTTCTTATCGTACTGAATCTGATGAGCAAACTGGTCATCAGGAAAAAGTAATTATCGATAGTAGAAATAGAAAAAATTCTCCAACTATTCAAATTGGTGATAAAAACTATAGTGTTCCTGTAGGCTCTCATTTAGCGGTTGATGATGGAAGTAATATTAAGGCGGGTGCTATTTTAGCTAAAATTCCAAGGTCGGCAGGTTCATCTGGTGATATTACAGGGGGTCTTCCAAGAGTAACAGAAATGTTTGAAGCAAGAAATCCTTCTAATCCTGCAGTAGTTTCTGAAATTGATGGTTCTGTAACTTTCGGAAAAATCAAAAGAGGAAACAGAGAGGTGATTATTACGTCTAAGAATGGAGAAACTAAGAAATACTTAATTCAATTGTCTAAGCATATTTTAGTACAAGAGAATGATTATGTAAAATCAGGTGTTCCACTTTGTGATGGTGTTATTACTCCGGCTGATATTTTAGCAATTAAAGGTATGGTTTCTGTACAGCAATATATTGTGAACGAAATTCAAGATGTATATCGTTTACAAGGAGTGAAGATTAACGATAAGCACTTTGAGGTATTGGTAAGACAAATGATGCGTAAAGTACAGATTGCTGATTCAGGGGATACTTATTTCTTAGAAAACTCATTGGTAGGAAAAGAAAGCTTTAATGAGCAAAATGATAAGATTTTTGGAATGAAGTTTGTAACTGATGCTGGTGATTCGGAAGAATTAAAAGCGGGTCAAATTATTTCACCAAGAAAGTTAAGAGAAGAAAACTCAAGGTTAAAGCGTAAGGACATGAAAGAAGTAGAGGCTAGAGATGCTGTTTCGGCAGTAGCAACACCAGTTCTTCAAGGAATTACAAGAGCTTCATTACAAGTTGATTCTTGGATTTCTGCTGCATCTTTTCAGCAAACTACTAAAGTACTTAATGAGGCTGCAATTAATGCTAAGCGTGATAACCTAATAGGATTGAAAGAGAACGTAATTATTGGTAAGAAAATACCAGCAGGTACAGGTCTAATTCAAGCTAGTAATACTATCATTGGTTCTCAAGCTGAGTACGATAAATTAACTAATTTAGTTGCTGAGGAAGTTGTTGCTACTGAAGAAGTAGTTGCTGAAACAGTAACTTCAATAGAAGAGTAAATAATAATAATTATGTCAGAGGAAAAGAAAAAGGACGGACTAAATATTGAGCTTACTGAAGAGGTAGCTGAAGGGACTTATAGTAATTTAGCTATTATCAATCATTCCCCATCAGAGTTTGTGGTTGATTTTATACAAATGATGCCAGGAATTCCTAAAGCAAAAGTAAAGTCGAGAGTTATTCTAACCCCTCAACATGCTAAAAGATTGATGAAGGCGCTTGCCGATAATGTAAGTAAATTTGAAAATCAGCATGGTGAGATTAAAGATATTGATCCTGCTGCAGGAATGCCAATAAATTTTGGAGGACCTATACCATTAGCATAATTATTACAATTATAAAACTAAAAAAGCCTGCAATTGCAGGCTTTTTTTATGTTCAATATTTTATATTTCTTATCCTAAGAAAGGGTATTTGTAATCTGTAGCAGGCACAAATGTTTCTTTAATTGTTCTTGGAGAAACCCATCTTAACAAATTTAAGATTGATCCTGCCTTATCATTTGTTCCTGAACCTCTAGCGCCACCAAAAGGCTGTTGACCAACAACAGCACCAGTTGGCTTGTCGTTAAT
>JACNFT010000022.1 GCA_014384505.1 Cryomorphaceae bacterium
TGCGTTTTTCTTCTAAAGGTAAAGTATTGTCAAAAAGTTCAATTTCTTTTTCAGTTGAAAGGTGAAAAACATGAAGCCTTGTATTGTGTTTTTTAGCTAGTTCCACTGCCATTGATGAGGATTTGTAGCAAGCCTCAGCACTTCTGATATTTGGGTGTTCACTAATTGGTACTTCCTCTCCAAACTGAGCTTTTGCTTTCTCAATATTTTTTTGAATAGTTGCCTCATCCTCACAATGAACAGCAATTAACATAGGTGACTTTTCAAAAATCTCTTTCAATACGGATTTATTATCAACCAACATATTACCAGTTGAAGAGCCCATAAATATTTTTATTGCTCCTACTTTTTTAGGGTCAGTTTTAAGTACTTCCTCCAAATTGTCATTACTAGCTCCCATAAAAAAGCTATAATTGGCAATTGAAGTTTGGGATGCTATTACATATTTATCTTCTAATAATTCTTGCGTAAGTGCTTGGGGATTGGTATTTGGCATTTCCATAAAGGAAGTAATACCTCCAGCAACAGCAGCTTTACTTTCGCTATAAATATTAGCCTTATGGGTTAAGCCGGGTTCACGAAAATGAACTTGATCATCAATAACGCCTGGTAAAAGGTGCAAGCCCTTAGCGTCTATAATATAATCAGCCTCAATTGTTATATCACTAGAAATTTCTTTGATTATTTGATTTTTAATCAATACATCTGCTTGATAAATTTGTCCTTCATTTACCAGTTTTGCATTTTTAATAAGTGTGAGCATTATTTATCTTTTCCAGTTGCTAAAGAAACTTTTCATTTTCATTTGAATTACTCCAATTACAGCCTCAAAGAATATACCTTCACTCATCTTTGAATTTCCTTCTGTTCGATCTGTAAAAATAACAGGTATTTCCACAACATTGAATCCGTATTTCCAAGCTTTGAATTTCATTTCAATTTGGAAAGCATAGCCAATAAATTGAATTTTATTAAAATTAATAGTTTCTAAAACTATTCTTTTATAGCATTTAAAACCAGCAGTAGAATCATGAATAGGTATTCCGGTAATCATTTTCACATATTTTGATGCGAAAAAGGACATGAGTAAACGTGACATTGGCCAATTCACTATATTAACCCCCTTTACATAACGTGAACCAATAGCTAATTCTCCTCCATCAAGTAAGTTTGCGTTATACAATCTAATTAAATCATCAGGATTGTGTGAAAAATCAGCATCCATTTCGAAAATAAATTGATAGTCTCTATGAAGTGCCCATTTGAAACCGTGGATATAAGCAGTTCCTAATCCTAATTTGCCTGCTCGTTCTTGAATGTGTAATTGATTTGGAAATTGGGGTTGTAATTTTTTTACAATAGTTGCTGTTCCGTCAGGCGATCCATCATCCACAATAAGTATGTGAAACAATTTTTCTAAAGAAAATACTTTACGAATTATCTTTTCAATATTTTCCTTCTCGTTAAAGGTTGGAATTATTATTAAACTATCTGACATTTTTGGAATTTAAAAGTGTAAAAATACAAAACAAATTTAGAAATAATTTATTGTACTGATATTTTGATTTCATTAACTACTGATGGATCTAAAAGTGTACTAATATCTCCTAAATTATCACTTTCCCCTGCTGCAATTTTTCTCAATATTCGCCTCATTATTTTGCCTGATCGTGTTTTTGGTAGCCCAGTAACAAATTGTATTTTATCTGCTTTCGCAATAGCTCCAACATTCTTTTGTACTAATGCATTTATTTCCTTTCTCAAGGCTTGCTCATCATTAGCTGTGATGTGGCAAATAACAAAAGCGTAAACTCCATTTCCTTTTATTGGGTGTGGATAGCCAACAATAGCTGTTTCGCATACATTAGCGTGTTCATCCATTGCACTTTCAATTTCAGCTGTCCCGAGATTGTGTCCCGAGACAATAATAACATCATCTACTCTTCCTGTTATTCGATACATCCCATTTTCATCACGCATAGCACCATCTCCTGTAAAGTATTTATTTTCAAAATCTGAAAAATAAGTAGCCTTAAATCTTTTATGATTACCATAAATGGTGCGAGCCATTGACGGCCAAGGAAATTTTACACAAAGTTTTCCTTCTACATTATTTTCCTCAATTTCTTTTCCTATTTCATCAACTAAACAAGGTTGTATTCCAGGAAGGGGAAGCGTTGCAAAACTTGGTTTTGAAGGTGTAACTCCTGCTAAATTAGAAATCATTATTCCTCCAGTTTCTGTTTGCCACCAAGTATCCACTATTGGGCAGTTTCCCTTTCCTATTTCTTTGTCATACCAATGCCATGCATCTTCATTAATAGGCTCTCCAACTGTACCTAACACTTTAAGTGAAGATAAATCATAAGGATTTACAAACTCCATTCCTTTAGCCTCAAGAGCACGAATAGCCGTTGGAGCTGTGTAAAATATATTTACTTTGTTTTCTTCGATAATTTTCCAAAACCTGCCAGCATCTGGGTAAGTAGGAACTCCCTCAAACATTACTGTTGTAGCTCCTGCTAAAAGCGGACCATATACAATATAGGAGTGTCCTGTTATCCAACCAATATCGGCAGTACACCAATAAATATCTCCTTCGCTATATTGAAAAACATTTCGAAAACTATATTCAGTATATACCATATAACCAGCAGTTGTATGCTGAATTCCTTTTGGTTTTCCGGTAGAACCAGAAGTATATAAAACGAAAAGAGGATCTTCTGAGTCCATAATTTCGGCAGGGAAATTTGAGTTTGATTTTTGCATTTCTTTATGCCACCAAACATCTCTTTCGCTTTTCATTGTAATTTTGCTTTTTGTGCGCTCTAAAACAATACATCTTTTTATTGATGGAGTAGATTCCATTGCCTGATCAGATATGTCTTTTAGGGGAGTAATTTTTTCTCCTCTGAATCCGCCATCAGCAGTAATTAAAATACTGCAATCGGCATCATTAATTCTGTCAGATAATGATTTAGCTGAAAAACCAGCGAAAACAACTGAGTGTATAGCCCCAATCCTGGCACAGGCCAAAACCGCAATTGCTAATTCAGGAACCATAGGCATGTATAAACAAATTCTATCTCCTTTTTTTGCGCCATTACTTTTAAGCACATTCGAAAATTTACACACTTCAGAATGCAATTCTTTGTAAGACAAACATCTGCTTTGCTCATCAGGATTATTGGCAATCCACTTTATTGCCGTTTGGTCACATTTATTTTCTAAGTGTCTATCCAAACAATTTTCTGTAATATTTAACTTGCCGCCTTCAAACCAGTTTACTTCTGGTTTAGTGAAATCCCAAGAAAGTACCTTGTCCCATTTTTTATGCCAAGAAAATTGTTCTGCTTTTTCTTCCCAAAATAATACTGGGTTATTAATACTTTTGGCATATTCAATTTTGTACTTTTCTAAGGAATTTATGTTTTTACTCATTGTTAGTTTTTCTAGTTGCTCAAAGATAGTAAAACAATTTATATTTAAAAACCATTTTTTTGAATTGAATGTGTAAATTAGCACCTAAATAAAACTAAAAATTATGAAACAAATATTACTATCAATGAGTATGCTTTTTGCAATGAGCGTTAATGCTCAAGACTGTTCTGAATTATTTATTTCAGAATATATTGAAGGTTGGAGTCAAAATAAAGCAATTGAGGTGTACAACCCAACTTCTGCAAGTATTGACTTGAGTGACTATCAAGTAGAACGATATTCTAATGGTACAACAAACAGTTCGGCTGGTGGAATTACTGCTTTAACAGGAACATTAGCTTCAGGTGATGCTTTTGTTTTAACAAGTGGAGAAACTGATAGTGCGAGTACATTTGGTTATATTGATGCTGTTTTATTTAACATGGGTGACATGGCTGAGCCGCTTGGCTCTTATCCTACTCCTATGCATATGAACGGAAATGATGCTATGGTGTTAACAAAAAATGGAGTAATTATTGATGTGATTGGAAGAGTAGGAGAAGATCCTGCTTCAGGAGCTTGGACGGATGATGCTGCTTCAGGTTTTACTATGGGTTCTTGGTGGACAGCTCAACATACTTTAATTAGAAAAAACACTGTTTTATATGGAGATGATAATGGATTAGATTTATTCAATCCAAGTTTGGAATGGGATTCTTTAGTTGTTGGCTCTTGGAATAATTTAGGTGCACATACTTGTGATTGTATAGCAACTTCAGCAGTTAATGATGTTAAAGAAGTTTCTTATGTTGTATATCCTAATCCAGCTAATGCTGGGGAAGTAATTACAATAAATGCAAATTCAAAAATTGATAATATTGAGATAATAAATATTTTAGGAGAAAGAGTATTGACTACAACTGCAACTAAAATTAATACGAATCACTTATCAAAAGGGACATATATTATACTAATTAATTTGAGTGATGGAAGAGTGATAGAGAATAAGATAATTATTGAATAATTAAACAAATAGAAGAATTGAAATGCTGATGGAAACATCAGCATTTTTTTAGGCATACTAATTATGATAAAATATTTTTTGATATTATTAAGTATCTTTTCTGCTTTAGGGATTTCAGCTCAAACAACTTTAACAGGGAAAGTTACTGATGCTAATACAGGTGAATCCTTAATTGGCGCGACTATAGTTTATGGAAAAGGGATGGGAACAGCTACTGATTTGGATGGTAATTATTCACTTGAATTACAGCAAGGAGAAAGAAGCATTCAAGTTTCATATGTAGGATATAAAGCGATAAGTCAATCATTATCAATTAAAGGAAAATCTCAAGTTGTAGATTTTAAATTGAAAACAATTTTGCTAAATGAAGTACAAGTAGTAGCTGATATAGCTCGCGATAGAGAAACTCCAGTTGCTTTTTCAACCATTCCCTTGAAAAAAATAAGTGAGGAATTAGCTTCACAAGATATTCCTATGATACTAAACTCTACTCCTGGGGTGTATGCAACACAAACAGGCGGAGGAGATGGGGATGCAAGAATTACCATTAGAGGATTTAATCAAAGAAATGTAGCCGTAATGATTGATGGAATTCCTGTCAATGATATGGAAAATGGTTGGGTGTATTGGTCCAATTGGTTTGGATTAGATGCTGTAACTTCTAATATTCAAGTGCAAAGAGGATTGGGAGCGTCAAAAATTGCTATTCCATCTGTAGGGGGGACTATGAATATTTTAACAAAAGGAACAGGAAATAAAGCGGGAGGAACTATAAAACAATCGGTAGGTTCTTACGGAAAAATGCGAACTTCTTTAGGTTATAATTCAGGTAAATTGGATAATGGATGGGGCTATACTTTAGCTGGTTCTTATAAAAAAGGAAATGGCTATGTTGAACAAACTTGGAGTGAAGGATTCTTCTACTATGCAAAAATCCAGAAAGAATTAGGAAATCATATTGTTAGTTTTTCTGCAATGGGGGCACCTCAAAAACACGGACAAAGGGCTTATAAAAGTGATATAGCAACTTATGATTCTACTTTAGCTCGTTCATTGGGAGATGATTCAGATTTTTCAGGTAGAATTATCAATAAGGGAACTAAGTATAATAAATACTGGGGAAATTTAGATAGATGGACTTTAGATGGTAATGGAGATACCATACATAATAAAGAAGTTTTAAATACAAGGCAGAACTATTACCATAAGCCACAATTATCATTAAGAGATTTTTGGACAGTAAATGATAAGTTTTATGTATCAAATATTATATACGCTTCTATTGGTCATGGAGGGGGAACAAGATCACAAGGTGTAGGGGAAAAAGATGGGCAACAAGATTTACAAGCAGCTTATGATGGAAATATTGGAGCAGGTCCTTTTGGTCCAATTATAGATGATGAATTTTCTGATACTGAATATAAAACAGGAAGTTACTTAAAATCATCAATCAATAATCATTATTGGTATGGAGGATTATCTACTTTAAATTATCAAGCAACTGATAAATTATCTCTAGCAGGAGGAATAGATATGCGCTATTATAAAGGAGAACATTATAGCGAAATATATGATTTATTAGGAGGTGATTATGCCGTGTCAACTGATAATATAAATCAATTATCAGCAGTAAAAAGAGTAGGAGATAAGATTGGTTATCATAATGATGCAATTGTAAAATGGAGTGGAGTATTTTCTCAAGCAGAGTATAGCAATGGAATGCTAAGTGCTTTTTTTAATATCTCAGGTTCTAACTCAGCATACAAAAGAATTGATTATTTTAAAGAAAAAGTGATTAAGGTTGGAGATGATGAAGGTAAACACGCTTCAACTGATTGGAAGTGGATAAGAGGATATACAATAAAGGCTGGAGCAAACGTAAATTTAGACGAATATAATAATATTTTTTTTAATACAGGATATATTTCAAAAGCTCCAAAATTTGGTAATATATATACTCAAAGTAATACTTTAGAGGCGTATATTAATAATGAAGAAGTTAAGGCGATTGAAGGAGGATATTCTTTCCGCTCCTCTTCCTTTTCTGCAAATATAAACACCTATTTTACCGTTTGGGAAAATAAACCAGCCAATATTTCTGCAACTTTTGGGTCAGACAATTATTCAGATGTAGTTCCTATGAATGCTTTACATAAAGGGTTAGAAATAGATTGGTCATATAAATTTAACCAAAAGCTGAGTATTGAAGGATTACTTTCTTTAGGAGATTGGAAGTGGACTTCTGGTGGAGAGGCTATTATTTTAAATAGTGATAATAAGGCTCCTTCATTTGAGTTAGGTCATACTAATTCCGATACTTTACAATATAATGCAAATGGCGTTCATGTGGGGGATGCGGCACAAACACAATACGGCTTGAGTATTAGGTATGAGCCAACTTATAAGTCTTATATAAAATTAAGAGGCACTTATTTTGCTGATTATTATTCTGATTTTGATGCAGGAACTTTAAGTGGAGAAAATTCAGGAAGAGAGAGTTGGATAATTCCATCTTATCAATTAATTGATTTGCATTGCGGCTATAAGTTTAAGTTATCAGATAATCATAAATTAGATATTAAGTTAAGTGTTCTTAATTTGTTGGACGAGATGTATATTTCTGATGCTAAGAATAATGATGAGTATAGTTCAAGTGAAAATGTTGATTTTGATGCTAAGTCAGCTAGTGTGTTTTTTGGTTTAGGAAGACGGATTAATTTATCAGCAAAGTTTAGTTTTTAATAAATAAAATAAAATAAGAAATGAAAAAGAGAATATTATTAATGAGTGCAGTTTTACTAAGTATAGTTGGGTTTGCACAAACAGATATTGCAACTGCAAGAGCTCAAGGTATTGGAGCAACTGTAACAATTACTGGTGTAGTAACTAATGGAGATGAATTAGGTCCAATTAGATATATTGAAGACGCAACTGCTGGGATGGCAATTTATGATCCTACTGCAATGGGAGCTGTAGTAAGAGGTGATGAGGTTACAGTAACTGGCGTTTTAGTTGATTATAATGGTTTGTTGGAAATGCAACCTGTTAATTCAAATTCAATTAATTCATCTGGAAATTCAATTGCTCCACAATTAATTACACCTATACAAATTGGTGAAGCAACTGAATCAGAATTAATACAGATTGATAATCTTATTTTTAATAATGGAGGCTCAATTTTTACAGGGAACACTTCTTTTGACTTTACAGCAAATGGAGAAACAGGTAAAATATATTTAAAAACAGGACATTCTTTGGTGAACACATTAATCCCAATGGGGCCTGTTACTTTAATTGGAATTTCTTCTCAGCATACTTATTCTACACCACCTATTGGGGATTATCAAGTTTTACCAAGAGATAGCAATGATATAATTCAGTCAGGAAATATTGTATTTACTTCAGCTGTAAATCAAACAAATATTACAACAACAAGTTTTGATTTATCTTGGAGTGTTTCATCTAACTCAAGCACTAATTGTAATTATGGAATTACAACAGCTTTAGGAGCAGGAATGAATAATGGAGGGAATACTACAGCACACACGATAAGTTTAACAGGACTTTCTCCTGCTACTTTTTATTATGTTCAATGTTATTCAGTGGATGGATTAGATACTGCATTTTCCAATGTTGGCGTATATTCAACTGCTTCAAATTCTTCTGGAATTATTCGCCCTTACTTTAATCATTCGGTGGACAATTCATTCTCCAATGGAGTAGATGCTCAAGATATAGGGTCAGCATTTGCTGATACTATTTCAGCATACATTGCTTTAGCTCAAAACACCTTAGATATTTGTGTTTACAATGCTTCTTCAACTATAATTGCAACTGCAATAAATACGGCTTATAATAATGGTGTCTCGGTAAGGTATATTGCTGATGATGATGTTACCAATATAATGTTGAGTAGTTTAAATGCAAATATCCCTGTGGTGTATAGAGATCCTGCTCTTGCTGGAATTATGCACAATAAATTTATTATTGTAGATGCAAATTCTACAAATAATTCTTGGATTTTAGGAGGTTCTACTAATTGGACAAGCCCAACAAATTTGCTTAATGATTATAATAATATGATTTTCATTCAGGATGAAGCAATTGCAAAAGCTTATACTTTGGAGTTTGAAGAAATGTGGGGTGGGGTTTTTGGAACAAATAAATTAGACAATACGCCTCATAAATTTATGACGGATGGAAAATTAGTAGAAGTTTATTTTTCACCTTCTGATCAAACTACCTCTCATATTTTGGAGACTATTGAAAATGTAAATAATACATTAGAGTTTGGATTGCTGAGCTTTACGCGTGATGATTTAGGGCAAGCAGTTATTGATAAGGATTTTGAATTTGGGGTTACTGTAAGAGGGATTATTGAAATGAAAAATTCTAGTAATGGAGGTGAATATGATAATTTAGTAGCTGCCAGTGTTGATGTGCGTTCTCATGAGGGTGTCCCTAATCAATTCCATCACAAATATATGATTGCTGATGCAAATTCTATAAGTGCTGACCCTTTAGTTTTAACAGGTTCACACAATTGGAGTAATAATGCTGAGAATAATTCTGATGAAAATACCTTAATTATTCATGATGAAACTACAGCTAATATCTATTTGCAAGAGTTTGAGAAAAGATGGTGTGAATTAGAAATTGGGGGCTGTATATCAACTGGTATTAATGACTTGATTTCTGTTGAGGTGTTCGTTTTCCCTAACCCTTCAGCAGGAAGGGTGCAAGTGAAAAGTGATTTAGCTATTGAGAAAATTAACTTGTATATGATTGATGGAAAATTAATATTCACTACAACTGATACAGTTTTAGAGATTAAAACAAAAGGGACTTACTTTATAAAGATAGTTACTGAAAAAGGAATAGTAGTGAGAAAAATTGTGGTTGAGTAAATAAACTAAAATCCCACTGAAAAGTGGGCTTTTTTATTTTACATTTCGAATGTTTCCATGAACTTGGTCGTGTAATTTCCAGCTCGGAAATCTTTATCTTTCATTAATTTCTGATGAAAAGGAATGGTTGTTTTTACTCCTTCAATAATAAATTCATCTAATGCTCTTTCCATTTTAGCAATTGCCTCTTCTCTTGTTTGTGCAACTGTGATTACTTTAGCAATCATAGAATCATAAAATGGTGGAATCATATAATTTGCATATACATGTGTATCAATTCTAATCCCATGACCACCTGGTGCATGAAAATTAGTTATTAAACCTGGGCAAGGTCTAAAATTATTTTCAGGATCTTCAGCATTAATTCTACATTCAATTGCATGCAACTGAGGGTAGTAATTTTTGCCTGAAATTTCAATACCAGCAGCTACTTTAATTTGCTCCCGAATCAAATCAAAATCTATTACTTCTTCAGTAATAGGATGTTCTACTTGAATACGGGTATTCATTTCCATGAAAAAGAATTTTCTATGCTTATCTACTAGGAATTCTACTGTACCAACTCCTTCATATTTTACAGCTTCAGCAGCCTTAATAGCAGACTTCCCCATTTCATTTCTTAGTTTTTCTGTCATGAAAGGAGAAGGGGTTTCTTCCGCTAATTTTTGATGTCTTCTTTGAATAGAACAATCTCTTTCAGAAAGGTGTGCTGCTTTTCCTGTATGATCACCTATAATTTGAATCTCAATATGTCTTGGGTCTTCAATGAATTTCTCCATATACATCCCATCATTACCAAATGCAGCTTTTGATTCTTGTCTGGCGCTTTTCCAAGCATCTTCTAGATTTTCAGCTTCCCAAACTAACCGCATTCCCTTACCACCACCACCAGCAGTTGCTTTTAGCATTACTGGGTATCCAATTTCAACAGCTAGTTTTTTACAAGTTTTAAAATCAGGAATAATTCCAACAGAACCAGGAATAGTAGGTACTCCAGCTTTTTTCATGGTTTCTTTAGCATTTGCTTTATCACCCATACCATCAATCATTGCTGGTGAAGCACCAATAAATTTGATTTTGTTTTCACTGCAAATCTTTGAGAAATTTGAGTTTTCAGCCAAGAAACCATATCCAGGGTGAATGGCATCCGCATTAGTGATTTCAGCAGCCGCTATAATATTACAAATCTTTAAATAAGATTCTGAACTAGGAGCAGGTCCAATACAAACAGCTTCATCAGCAAACCTGACATGTAAACTATCTTTATCAGCAGTAGAATAAACAGCAACTGTTTTTATTCCCATCTCTTTACAAGTACGGATAATTCTAAGTGCAATTTCTCCTCTATTTGCTATTAGGATTTTTTTAAACATAATCAATTAGTTTAAGAATAATTAGGAAGGATCAACCAAAAATAATGGTTGATCAAATTCAATTGGAGTTGTATCATCCACTAAAACTTTCACAATTTTACATGATACCTCTGATTCAATTTCGTTAAATAACTTCATTGCTTCAATAATACATAAAGTATCCCCTTTTTTAATAGTATCTCCAATATTTACGAATGAAGGAGTTTCTGGTGAAGAAGAACGGTAAAATGTTCCAATCATTGATGATTTAATTGTAATGTAATTAGCATTTTCGTCAACTTCAGGTGTACTTGCAATAGCAGTTGCTGTAACTACTGGTGCTGACATTACTGATGAAGTTGGTTGCTGTATAATAGTTGTAATCTCATCTACCTCACCTCTTCTTTTCTTCTCTGGTGATTTGATAGAAATTTTAATATTATCTATTTCTAAATCTACTTCTGTTGCTCCTGATTTTGCAACAAATTTTATTAATTCTTGAATGTCTTTTAAGTCCATTTTTTAAGTTTTATTTATACTACAAAAGTAGTTATTTGTTTGAATCGTAAGCCCATTTTATGAAAATTGAACCCCAAGTAAATCCTCCTCCAAATGCAGCAAGGATAATATTATCTCCTTTATTCAATTTATTTTCCCATTCCCATAGGCATAAAGGAATAGTTCCGTTAGTAGTATTACCATATTTTTCAATGTTTAACATTACCTTCTCGTTGCCTACTCCCATTCTTCTTGCAGTAGCATCAATGATTCGTTTATTTGCCTGGTGAGGAACAAGCCAAGCAACATCTTCTGAAGTTAAGTTGTTTCTTTGCATAATTTCTTCTGAAACATCTGCCATAGATTTTACAGCCGCTTTAAATACAGGCTGTCCATCTTGAAAAACAAAATGTTCTTTTGCATCAATAGTAGCGTGTGAAGCTGGTTTTGCTGACCCTCCTGCTTTCATGTGTAAAAACTCAATGCCAGCACCATCACTTCTTAATATAGCATCTTGAATTCCTAATCCATCTTCTGTTGGTTCTAAAAGTACAGCTCCTGCACCATCACCAAAAATAATACAAGTTGATCTATCCGTATAATCAACAATAGATGACATTTTATCAGCCCCTACTACAATTACTTTTTTATAAGTACCTGTTTCAATAAATTTTGATGCAGTACTTAAGGCAAATAAGAAGCCAGAACATGCAGCCATTAAATCATAAGCAAAAGCATTTTTTGCTCCTACATTATTAGCGATAATACAAGCTGTTGAAGGAAATACCATATCCGGAGTTGCGGTAGCACAAATTATTAAATCAATATCTTCAGCTGCAGTGTTTGTTTTTGCCAAAAGCCCTTTTATTGCTTGAGTTCCTAGTTCAGAACTTCCCTTGCCTTCCTCTTTTAATATTCTTCTTTCTTTTACTCCAGTTCTACTAACTATCCATTCATCATTAGTGTCAACTAGAGTTTCTAGTTCCTTATTTGTTAAGACATAATCTGGAACATAGCCCTGAACTCCAGTTATAGCAGCATTAATTTTACCCATTAGTTAAGGTTGTTTTTTATTTTACTTACCAAATCTGCTTCAACAACATCTTTAGTAAGTGTAATCATATTTTTAATAGCAATCTCATTTGATATCCCATGTCCAATTATTACAGTTTTGTTCAGTCCTAGTATTGGGGTTCCTCCATAGTTTTCATAATTGAAACGCTTAAAATAATCATCAAGTAATTCTCTTTTTTCCATAATAGAGTAGATTCCTTCAGCTTCTTTAAGTACGATATTACCTGTAAATCCATCACAAACAATTACATCAGTTTCGGAATCAAAGATATCTCTGCCTTCAATATTACCAATAAAGTTATAGTCTGAGTTTTTTTCCATCATACTGTAAGTTGCTTGGGTAAGCATATTCCCTTTGGTTTTTTCTTCTCCTAAGTTTAGTAAACTAACTTTAGGTACTTTTATTCCGCAAACATGTTCGGAGAATAAAGATCCTAAAATTCCAAATTGATACAAAACATCAGGTTTGCAATCGGCATTAGCACCAACATCTAAAAGTACAGTCACCCCTCCATCTTCTCTGGGAATTAAGGTAGAAATTGCTGGGCGTAAAACCCCAGTTATTGCTTTTACTGAATAATAACCTCCAACAAACATTGCCCCTGTATTACCTGCTGATGCAAAACCATCAATTTTTCCTTTTGCTAGGTATTCAAATCCTTTTGCAATAGAAGAATTTGGTTTTGATTTAAAGGCCTTTGTAGGGTGTTCTCCCATATCAATAACATCAGTACAATTAATAATTTCAAAATTATTTGCATTAATATTATATTGTTTTAACTCGGAAAGAATTTCAGATTCTCTACCGAACAAAACTATTTTAGTATCGCTTGGAAGTTCATTTAGAGCAAGAATTGCTCCATGAACAGTTTTTTGAGGAGCATAATCTCCTCCCATAATATCTAT
>JACNFT010000066.1:0-21585 GCA_014384505.1 Cryomorphaceae bacterium
TAAACGAATGCACCCTTTATGTTACGCTTGAACCTTGTGTAATGTGTGGGGGAGCTGCTTATTGGACACAGCTAAAAAAGGTAGTTTATGGGGCAAAGGATGAAAAAAGAGGTTTTTCCTCTTTAACAGAAAATATACTACACCCAAAAACCGAAATTGAGAGTGGTTTACTACAAGAAGAATGCTCAAAATTATTGTCCAATTTTTTTAAAAACAAAAGGTAAATAAGCGTAGTTTTACCAAAAATTAATTGTTATGAATTATCCAGAAGAAATGTGCGCTCCAATGCGTGAAGATTTAACCTCAGTAGGTTTTGTTGAATTAAGAACTGCTGAAGCTGTATCGGATTTATTAGATAAAAAAGAAGGAACTGTTTTAGTAATGGTGAATTCAGTGTGCGGTTGTGCAGCAGGTAATGCACGACCTGCTGTTAAAATGACAACACAATTCGATAAAAAAGTAGATACTTTTGCAACTGTTTTTGCAGGCCAAGACATTGGTGCTGTTGCTAAAGCAAGAGAATATATGGCACCATTTCCTCCTTCATCACCAGCTATTGCTGTTTTTAAGGATGGGAAATTAGTACACTGTATTGAGCGTCATCATATTGAAGGAAGGTCAGCTGAAATGATTGCTGATAATTTAAAAGATTGCTTTGATAACGTCTGCTAAGTAGCAAAATTCTGATTTCAAATTTAAAATATTACGGACAACTTTTAAAATTTAAGTTGTCAATTACTGTTGTATTTTCGGCTACAATAGGCTATTTATTAGGAGTTGATACTTTTGAAATTACCACTTTTAGCTTATTAGTTGTTGGTGGTTTCTTTGTTACGGGTGCTGCCAATGGTTTTAATCAGGTAATAGAGCGTGAGCATGATAAATTTATGGAACGGACTGCTGTTCGTCCTCTTCCGTTAGGGAATTTATCAGTTACTCAAGCATTTATTTTCTCAATACTAATTGGTGCTTTAGGTATTTTTGCATTAAATCATATCAATCCTCAAGGGAGTTTCTTTGGTTTGATGTCAAAATCAGGAGCTTTTGGTTTGCTTTCCATTGCCTTGTATGTCTTGGCGTACACACCACTTAAACGAATTTCACCTTTAGCAATTACTGTGGGTGCTGTCCCTGGTGCTATTCCGTTTTTGTTAGGTTTTGTTGCAGCAACTGATGATTTTGGTGTTGCTGCAGGTACACTTTTTGCCATTCAGTTTTTTTGGCAATATCCACACTTTATTGCTATTGCTTGGGTACAAGATGCCGAGTATAAAAAGGCCGGTTTTAAAATGATGTTAGGTGGTGAAAAAGGAAAGTATCCAGCTTTTATTGGTGTAATTACTGCTATGCTTATGACCATTATTTCGGTTGTCCCATTCCTATGCGAAATCCCTTTATTATCCCTTTCGGTTTATGGGGCAGTTACTGTGTTTTTGTTAGGCTCATGGTTCTCCTTTAAAGCAGTAAAACTTTACCAAAATTGTGATGATGAAACAGCTCGAACTCTAATGCTAAGTTCTTTTGCTTATTTGCCTTTAATGCAAATCGTTTATGTGTTAGATAAATTTTTAATTCAATAAAAAAATATGAAAAAACAAGATTCCTTTTTTGTTCCTTTAATTATTTCACTATCAATAATTGTACCTATTGTAGTTGCTTTATTAATGTTATTTCCTGATGTATTTCACATTGAATCTGAAAGTATTGATTTTAGTTCTTTACCTTTCTTTCATGCTATTTTGAATGGTTCAACATCAGTACTTCTTTTTACAGGATTTATTCTAATAAAAAACAAAAAGACCAATTTGCATAAAATTTCAATGCTTTCAGCTTTTGTTTTATCATCTGTATTTTTGTTGTCGTATGTAACTTCAAAACTTACCAATGCACCAGTTCCTTTTGGTGGAGAGGGTTTGATCAGATATATCTACTTTTTCATTCTTATTTCCCATATTATTTTGTCTGTTCTTGTTTTGCCATTGGCACTTTTTTCAATTTACAGAGGAATGACAGGGGAGATTGAAAAACACAAATCAATAGTAAAGTATACTTTTCCGGTATGGATGTATGTCGCTATTACAGGAGTACTAGTTTATATTTTAATGTCTCCATACTACTAGTAATTAATTATTTTTTTTAAAATTTAAGGAGGTATTCGCCTCCTTTTTTTGTGTTGTTTTTTTCAACATATTATTTGCTTATCTGTTATCATAAAATTTGTATCTTGCGAGCTTATAAATAAATTAATTATTTTAGATAATATGAAGAAGATATTACTTTTCACAAGCATTTTGTTTTTAACTATTACAACTAGTTTATTTGCTCAAACGACGCCTAGTATCGCTAATGTATTTGTTTCAGATTCTATTGATTGTTACGACGGTTTAGCAGGTATTACTATAGAAATAATTCAAACTACCCCTCCAACAGCCCCACTAGAAGTACTCGTAGGTTATTATCTTCCTTTCTCCTCAACATTCCTTTTTAAGAAGACTTCAGCTTCTATAGCTACAATCCCAACAATTGTAATCCCTAGCTTGGAGGCTGAAGACTATATTGTTAGATTAATTGATCCAGTTCTTTATTATGCAGCAAACCCTGGTGGCAGTGGTAGTAGTTTAGATGGTGTTTATCATGAATATCCAAGTGTAATTAGTTTAACTGAGCCAGCTCAATTAAAAGCTTCTACTTCAATTATTGCTAGTAATTTATGCGCAGGAGAATGTATTGCAGCTGAAGATTTATTAATTGAGGGAGGGACAGGACCGTATTCATTTATGGTTAATGGAGGTACTTCTCAAAATTTAGCTAGTGGCGTTTCAACTTATTCATTTGTTGATTTGTGCGAAGATAGTTATAATGTTATAGTAACTGATGCAAATGCATGCTCTACTTCACCATCAACGACAACTTTTATAATCTCACCTATTGATCCAATTATTCCAGCAGGCTTAGTTACCTCTATCTATAGTGGGGTTAATGTTTCTTGTAATGGGTTTACTAATGGTGAGATCACGGCTGCAGCTACTGGCTCTGCCGGTTCTCTCGAATATTCAATTGATTCAGCTCTAACCTTCCAATCATCAACTATATTTAGTAATTTAGCAGCAGGAACATATACTGTAACTTATAAAGATGCAAATGGTTGTATTGAAACAGAACAGCTAACATTGATTGAACCTCCTGCGCTTTCTGGTACGGCTAGTGTTACGCAAGATGTAGATTGTTATAGTGCAAATACAGGTGAAATTACTTTTACAGTTGATCCAACACAACCAGGAATTCCTATCTATCAGTATTCAGATGATAATGGGTCAAGTTACCAGTCTAGTGCTATTTTCCCTAATTTATTAGGGGATATCAATTATGATATAATGGTTATGGATAATAATGCTTGTCAATTTATTTCTACTGTTTATTTAGCTGAGCCAGCACAAATTATTTATGCAACAACTGTTTCTAACTATAATGGGTATCAGATAAGTTGTGCTGGAAATTCAGATGGAACTATTGAATTTACTAATACAATTGGAGGTTTAGCTCCATACGAATATTCAACTGATGGTGGCCTAACATTCGATCCGGCAATTATATATCCCAATTTATCTTCAGGAACCTATAATATTGAAGTTAAGGATGCTAGCGGTTGTATTGTTTCGAGTACTGATACTTTAGATGCCCCTGGAATATTTAGTGTGCCATATGTAGTTAGTAATGCTATAGATTGTCCTGGTAATTGTAATGGTGCAATTTCTATTAACCCTTCCAATGGTGTTGCCCAAGTAATATACACCTTGGATAATGGTTCACAACAAACGACCCCTTATTTTTCTGGGATTTGTGGTGATATTACTAATGGTTCTTACACTTTAGATGCAATAGATGATAATGGATGTACGTCTTCTGAAATTGTTTCACTTGCTGAGCCAACAGACTTTGTATATACTACTGTATCAAATCTAGAGTATTGTGATCAGTCTAATGGTCAAGCATCAATTACAGTAACTTCAGGGGGTACCGGAGGGTTGTCCTATCTTTGGAATAATGATCCTTTACTAAACTCTTCAGTTGCAAATAATCTAGTAGCAGGAACTTATACAGTTGTAGTTACTGACGGAAATTCTTGTCAGCTTTCAGAAACTGTTATTGTTTCGGCAGATATAGGTTTTACGATTTCGTTTACATCTGCATCTCCTTGCTTAGGAGATTCTAGTGGTGGAGCAACAGTTTCCGCAACAGGTATACCTGCTTATTCATATCAATGGAGTGATATCAATGGAGTAATTACAGGAGAAACATCTGCGACAATTAGTGGTATGCCAATAGGGACATATTCCGTAGAGGTAACTGACGCAACTTCTTGTGTTATAGCTGGAAGTGTTGATGTTATTTCTCAAGTTGACCCAATTATTATTGATTCAGTAGTAGTTACTAATAGTAGCTGTTTCGGTATTAATGATGCTCAAATTGAAATATTTGCAAGCGGAGGCGACCTGTCTTATAATTATTCTAATACATATGGACCTACAACATTATTCCAAAATACTTCTGTTTTTGGATCTTTAGCTCCAAATACCTACATTCTTAAAGCTTTTGATGCTAATGGTTGTTTTGATGATACGATTGTTACTTTATCTTACCCCGGTTTATTAGAAATTGATAGCACTGTATTTACGCATATTAGTTGTTTTGGGCTTGATGATGGAGCCGTACAAAATATCCAGTTTACTGGCGGTACGGGTCCTTTTGAATTTTCTATTGATGGTGGCATTCATCAACCATGGATGCTTTTCTCAGGTTTGGATCCTGGACAACATACAGTTGAAGTATTTGATATAAATAATTGTGCTACTTCAGATTTTATTACCGTAACTGAACCTACTTTATTTGAAGTTGGTATTACAGTATCTGACTGGAATAATTATCAAATAATGTGTAATGGGGATAATTCGGGCTATGTGGATATTCAAGCATGGGGAGGTACAGCTCCTTATATAACTGATAGTACTTCTTTCTGGAATTCTATTAATATTGATAGTATCTCTGCAGGTATTGATACTTTTATAGTGCAAGATGCTAATGGCTGTGAATATCAAGAAATAATAGTGTTTAACGAACCAAGCCCTATTCAACATAACTTTATTGCAACGCATGTTAGTTGTGTTGCATGGAATAATGGAGCTGTTACAGATTCCGTTTATGGAGGTGTTGGCTCGTCAACTACCTATTCTTATTTATGGGATTCTGGGGAGACAACTTATTCTTTAGCTAATTTATCAGCTGGTACTTATACCATTACAGTAACTGATGAAAATGGTTGTGAGGATACAGAATCAGTTGTAATTAATGCTTCTAATGCTTTTAATGTAAATCAAGGAACTACAATAGATGTAGGTTGTTTTGATGATTGTGATGGAGAATTAAGTGTTACCACTTCAGGGGGAGTTCCTTTTTCTGGACTAACATCATATACTTATTTATGGAATGATTATCTTGGGCAAAATACAGATACAGCAGTAGGCTTATGTGTAGATAGTATTTCTTTATCTACAGCTTATTCTTGTATTGTTTCAGATGCTGTTGGCTGTACAGACACTGTTTATTTTACACTAATTCAGCCAGCAGAATTACAAGTTGATGTTTCAATAACAAGTCCAATTTCTTGTAATGGTTTATCAGACGGGAAGCTAAAAGCAAATGTTACAGGAGGAGAGCTTGCTTATACTTATACTTGGTCTAATGGAGGGGCTACTTCACTAATTTCTAATTTATCTTTAGGTATTTATAAAGTAATAGTTGAAGATGCAAATACGTGTAGAGATACATTTGAAATTTATTTAAACGAACCTACTTTGGTGGAAATATCAATACAGGAGTTTGATATTTCTTGTTTCGGTGATAATGATGGTTATATTGAGGTGTTAGGAACTGGAGGGACTTCTTTTGAAGCAACTTATTCTTATACTCTTTATTCTGGAGCAGCAATAGTTGATCAAGTCGTAGATTATGAGTCGGGATCCATATCACAAACGCCTTTTATATTTTCTAATTTATCTCCTGGTAATTATTATGTTATTGCTAAAGATAGAAATGGCTGTGATGTAACATCATTATCTGTTGAAATAACAGAACCTTTTGAACCACTTACAATTATGGTTGATTCAGTTGATGAAACTTGCCAATTAAATGATGGTATTATTAGAATATTCCCTGAAGGAGGAAGCCAATCTTTTAATTTTGAAATAGATGGAAATCCAACATTAAATAATAGCAACATTATTGGAGGGAATGCACCTGGATGGTATGCTATTACGGTTATTGATACAAGAGGATGTGAAATTAATGATGCTATATTTATTAAAGATTATCAAAAAGTATTTATGCCGGACACTTTAAGTTCAATTGATACCACAATTTGTTTAGGTCAATCAATTACTATTGATGTTGATGAAAGTCCTTACCTAACATATGCCTGGAATGATGGTGTGGAAAGTGGAGACAGGACTATTGAACTAGAAGGTACTTTGCCTTTTGTAGAGACAGCTACTGTATACTATACTCTAACAATTACTGATGCTAACAACTGTGAGCAAGAAAATATTGTTGTAGTTAATTTCACTTCAATCAACCCAATGATAGGATCAAATCCTGGAGTTGAATATGGTGATTACCCTATTGTTTTATCAGGAGATAATCTTGACTTATTTTCTGAGAATAATAATGGTATAGAATATACATGGCAGTGGAGTAATGATGTTATTACAAATGCTAGTGGAGCAATTACTATTCAGCAAGTTTCAGAAACAGATTGGTATTATTTAAAGGTTAAGGATGCTGATGGATGTTTAGGATATGATTCTATTTATGTTGTTGTTGGAGTATTACCTTATGAAGCAATTACACCTAATAATGATGGTTTTAATGACACATGGACACCATTAGACATAGAGTCTTATCAAAATGCTTTAGTTCAGGTATTTAACAGGTGGGGCGGTTTAGTTTATGAATCAAGTGGAGGAAATAATTACCAGGCTTGGGACGGGACTAATAATGGAAAGGAACTAGCAGTTGGCACTTACTACTATATAATAGATCTAAATACAGGAGATGAGCCGCAAACAGGTCCCGTTACAATTATTAGATAATATGAAAATGAAAAAAATGAAAAAAATATCAATCTTATTTTTCGCAATTTGTTTTGGAGGTTTTTTAAAAGCGCAACAACTCCCTCAAATTACTCAATATATGAATAATAATTATGCTATAAACCCTGCTGTTGCTGGGATGTATGATTATTATCAAGTGAATACTACTATCCGTAATCAGTGGGTAGGGATGAATGAAGGTCCTAGAACTAATGTAATTAGTATTTATGGAAGGCATAGTAATAATGTAGGTTTAGGCGGTACTGTTTATAGTGATGTTACAGGCCCTACAAGTAGGACTGGAGGATCAGCTTCTTATACTTATGCTTTTCCTTTAACAGCTAAAATGAAACTTTCATTAGCATTGCAAGGTGGATTTACACAGTTTAAGATTGTTAAGAACAACATTTCTGTGCAGGATCAAATTGACCCTTTAATGCTTGGGGGTGATGTAGTAAGAACTTTACCTGACGCAACTTTTGGTTTAAATTTGAGTGGAGATAAATGGTATATAGGTGCAGCCATTCCTCAATTATTAAGTTCAGAGCTTAGATTAATGGATGATGATTTTGCAAGGATATATGACACTACAAGTCAAAATGGAAAATTGGCAAGCCATATTTATGTATTAGGTTCATATACTTATGATATTAATTCAGCAATTTCTATTGAACCAAGCTTTTTCTTAAGGGCTGTAGCTGGTGCTAAAACTCAAATTGATTTTGGTGTAAAATCAGAATACAAGGAATTATTTTGGTTGGGGATGAATTATAATATGAATAATGATATGTCTTCAATTGCAGCATTGTTAGGATACAATATTAATGATAGATTTAATATTGGTTATTCTTATGGAATGCCCTCTTCAGCTACTAGCAATTATTATACTGGTTCCCATGAATTCATGTTAGGCGTTAGACTCCCTCATTAGGAATTATAAAAATATAAAGAGAAAGCCCTCACTGAAGTGAGGGCTTTTATGTTGTACAATATTATGAAAGAATAGCACAACCCAAAACAAGTATTACGACAGAACAAACTTAAAAACGTTTAACTACATTTTAACTATTTGGAAAATAAGATGTTAACATATTTTTGTTTATTTCATTTAGATGTTCTGTAAGAATGTAAATGTAAAAGATTGGCCTTTAAATAGACTTCTATTTATATATTTGCGACTCATAAATAAAAAAAATGAAGATTGCAATTTTAGGCACAAGAGGGATTCCTAATAATTATGGAGAATTTGAGCAATGTGCAGAATATTTATCGATAGGATTGGTTGAAAAAGGGCATCAGGTAACTGTTTATTCGCCAGATTTTCACCCCTATAAAGAGGAAATCTATCAAGGAATTCGGATAATACGAAAAGCTAGCCCTCAATCTTTCTTTGGGAACTCAGCCTCTAATTTTATTTATGATTATTTATGTCTTAAAGATGCTGTAAAAAAAGATTTTGATATCATCTTAGAGCTTGGCTTAATTACTTCTGCTTTATCAATAATATTTTGTAATCATAAAAATAAAGTGATTGTAACTAATCTTGATGGATTGGAATGGAAGCGTTCAAAATGGAATAATATAATTCAGAAAATCACTAAAACACTTGAGAGATATGGGGTTAAGCATTCTGATTATTTAATTGCTGATAATGCTGGAATCCAAGAATATATTCATGATGAGTACAATAGGGAATCAGAATTTATCCCATATGGTGCGGTAGATATAGCAAAGCCTAATACAGATTGCTTAGTAGAATATGGATTAATAGCAGAAAATTATTTATTATCTATTGCCAGATTAGAGCCAGAGAATAATTTAGAAATGATGTTTGATGGTTATATTGAAAGTAAAATACAAACACCTTATTTTGTTGTTGGAAATCATCTTACTAAGTATGGAGATTTTTTGAAAGATAAATATAGAAATACTGGTATCATCTTTTTAGGGGGTATCTTTAATAAAGCTAATTTAGATAATATTAGGTATTATTCAAAGTACTATTTACATGGTCATTCAGTAGGAGGAACTAATCCCGCCTTACTTGAAGCTATGGCAGCAAATACATTTTTTTTAATACACGATAATCAGTTTAATAAATCAGTTGTAAATCAGAATGCATATTATTTTAACAGTGCTATTACATTAGCTGCTTTACTAAAGGATAAAGAGATTGTAAAAAATAAAATAGAATTTGCAAAAAATAATCTCAAAAGAATAGATAATGTCTATAGGTGGTCAATTGTTGTTAATCAATATGAATCTTATTTTAAAAGAATTTTAGACAATAAATAAATCTGAAGCAATGGCATCAGCATACAATTTTCCTTTTTTAGTTAGAGTATAAGTATTTTTTTCCTGTTTTATTTTTCCCTTATTTTCCCAGTTTATTACTTGTTTTTTAAAATAGTTAAGTGCTTCTTGTCCAAACTGATTATTTATATAGTCTAGCTCAACTCCCCAAATTGTTCGCAAGGCTGTAAAAATATATTCATTGTATTGTTGAGTATTGCTAAGTTGTTCCACTTCAAAATATGACTCATTTCCATTTACCTTTTCAATGTATTGTTTGTTAGAAGCGACATTCCATTGTCGGCTACTTCCATTAAAGGAATGTGCAGAAGGACCAACTCCTAAATAATGCTTATTTTTCCAATAGGCTGAGTTATGGTTGGAAAAGAATCCTTCCTTTCCAAAATTTGAAATTTCGTAATGAATAAAATTGTTTTCATTAGCAATTTCTACCAAAGTATTAAAATGTTCAACTGTAATTTTATCATCTAATGGTGTAACAAGTTTCTTGTCAATTAGATATTTTAATTTTGTTTTAGGTTCTACAGTTAAGGAATAAGCGGAAAAATGTTGTATGTCTAAAGAGAGCATTTTTGCTAAGTTTTTTTTCCAATTTTCATTACTTTGGTTGGGTAGACCGTAAATTAAATCAATAGTAATATTATCAAAACCTGATTCCTTTGCAAACTGAATGCAGCTAAGTGCTTCCTTTGCATTGTGGGATCTATTCATAAATTTTAGATCCGCATCATCAAAGGATTGAATTCCGATACTTAGCCGGTTAATACCAATTTCCTTAAGTTCTAAAAGTTTCTTTGTATCTAGGTCATCTGGGTTGCATTCTAATGTTATCTCAGCATCAGGATCAATTTTAAAATTATCATATAAAGTATGAATCAAAGTTTTTATTTCTTCTTTATTAAGGATTGAAGGTGTCCCTCCTCCAAAATAAATTGAGCTAATACTAGCACCATTTAAGTATGACTGTCGCAACTTTATTTCTTTTTTAATGCTTTTTAGCATTTCTTCCTTGTCATTTTGTGCAATTCTGAAATGGAAATTGCAATAAGTACACTGCTGTTTACAGTAGGGAATATGTATATAGATACTTGCCAAAATATTTTGTATTTAAATTTTGGCTAATATAAAAAATCATTTACTTTTGCCACTATTAGTAATAAGTCTAAATAAAGATAAAAAATGAAAAGAACGAGTATATGTATAATGCTTATTGCATTATTTAGTAATATAAATGCACAGAACAGTGCAGAAAAAATTGTTGCAGGAAATCCTGGCCTGCATATTGGGGGTTATGCCCAAGTTGATTTTAATTTAAATGGTCGAGATGGAACTATTCACAACAATGGCAAATTAGATGTGCATAGGTTAGTTACTTTTTTTGGATATAACTTTAATGAAAAGGCTTCTTTTGTATCGGAAGTAGAATTTGAGCATGTTTCTGAAGTTTATGTTGAACAGGCATTCTTAGATTACAAGATTAAGAAAAATTTATCTATTAATGCAGGTTTAATGCTTATTCCCATGGGAATTCAAAACTTGTACCATGAGCCAGCATCATTTAATGGAGTGGAAAGAACAAATGTAGATAAATATATTATTCCTACTACCTGGAGAGAAATGGGTATTGGGTTCAGTGGCAGAAGTCTTGAACATTCAATAAATTATCAAGCTATGTTGGTAAATGGTTTTAATGGTTATAATGAGGGTGGTGTGTTTAGCGGGAAAAGCGGATTAAGAAGCGGAAGACAAAAAGGAGCAGAATCATATATTACTTATCCTGATTTTGCAGGTAGAGTTTCTTATTATGGACATCCAGGTTTAAATCTAGGGTTTTCTGCTTATGTAGGTGATTCAGAGAGTAAAGCATATGATGGATTAGATTTAGCTGATGATTCAGCTGTGGCATCTGCTGATTCTACTATAATTGGAGTTCAAATGCTTGGTGTTGATGCAAGATATAATAAAGGGTCATTGCAACTAACAGGGCAATATATTCTTGCTAACTTATCAAATACTGACCAGTACAATGCTATTACAAGTAAAGACTTAGGAAGTAAACTCACAGGTTATTATGCTGAAGTAGGCTACAACTTAATGGATGGTATTATTCCTTTTATTGAAAGTGAAACGGAAGAATTAATTGCTTTCGCTAGATATGAGAATTATAATACGCATGCTGAAACTGAAGGAGTTGCGATTAATGATGTTTATAATCGAACAGAAATGACTTTTGGCTTAGGGTTTAAAGTTGCACAAGGAGCTGTGTTTAAAGCAGATTATCAAATCAAATCTAATGCTAGCTCTGAAGAAGAGACAGGACAATTTAATTTTGGAATAGGAGTATGGTTTTAAAAACGTTTATGATTAATGCATTTTAAAAACAATATTAGCAAGGGGGTTACTTTAATAGTAGCTGCCTTGTTATTTTTTTCATTTACTAGCGCTTATGTATTAAATGCTAGAGATTGGAAAAAAATAGAAAAAAGCACTAAAGCTCTTTTTAATACGGCTGACTTCAGCTTTTCAGAGATTAATACTATTTCTAAACTTGGTAACACTCGCTTATTTAAAATTGATGATTTGGGTTATTTAGCTTTTGACCAAGCCCCATCCAAATTTCATAAGTTTGTATATTATATGATTTTTAGTGATAAAGGTGATGTTTTAAAGATAGAAGTGCTGAATTATAATGAAAATTATGGAGCTGAAATATGTAATAAAAGGTGGTTAAAACAATTTCAGAAGATTAATACTAGTTCTTTCTTAACTTATAATAATAGCATTGATGGTATATCAGGTGCGACACTTTCTGTGCAAAGTATAAGTGTTAATAGTTGGCAAGTAACCCAAAAATTAAAAACTCACCTTCAATTGAAATAATTTACTACTTTTGGTTTTATGATTAAAGATTATTTTTCAGGGCTCACTTTTGAAGAAAAACATATTCTAAAAGATAAAGGAACAGAAGCTCCTTTTACTGGAGAATATAATGAGCATTTTGAGGCCGGTATTTTTATTTGTCGTGCTTGTGAAAACCCATTGTACGAATCCAATACAAAATTTAATTCGGGTTGTGGCTGGCCTTCTTTTGATGATGAAATTGAAGGTGCAATTACTCATTATGAAGATTTAAGTGGTGGTCGAGTAAGAACAGAAATTTGTTGCAAAAAATGTGATGGGCATCTAGGACATGTTTTTGTAGGGGAACAAATTACTGCTAAAGATACACGCCATTGCGTAAATTCATTGAGCATACGTTTCAAAGCCTATTCTAAGCTGCAAAGAGCAACTTTTGGAGCAGGTTGTTTCTGGTCAGTTGAAAAGTTATTTAAAGCAACTGAAGGAGTTTATCTTACTAGCGTTGGTTATATGGGAGGTGATACTGTTAAGCCAACTTATAAAGAAGTCTGTACCGGAACTACCAATCATGTTGAGGTAGTTGACTTGTATTTTAATTCAGAAAAAGTTAGTTATTATACTTTGCTCAATCTATTTTGGGCGAATCATAATCCAACGACTTTAAATAGGCAGGGGTTTGATAACGGAACGCAATATCGTTCAATTGTTTTTTATCATAATGAGCAACAACTGATTGAGGTTGAACAGTCAGTTAAAGAACAGCAGGAAAATTGGGAAAATGAAATTGTAACTCAGGTAATGGATTCTTCAACCTTTTACAGAGCAGAAGAATATCATCAGAATTATTTGAATAAAAATAATTTAGGAAGCTGTAGAATTTAGATTTTTAGGTAAGTGAATACAAAAGGTTGTTCCTACTCCTTTTTTGGATTGCATAACAAAAATACTTCCCTTATGATATTGCTCAACTATTCGTTTAGAAAGAGAAAGCCCTAAACCCCATCCTCTTTTTTTTGAAGTTACTCCAGGTTTAAATATATTTTTAAGTATTGAACGATCAATTCCTCCTCCTGTATCTGCAATATTTAGGATAAGATTATTAGCATTTTCAGTAATTGAGATTTTAATTTCTCCCTTTCCCTTCATAGCATCAACTGCATTTTTTACTAAATTTTCTACTACCCATTCTAGTAATATGCTATTTACTGGAATGATAATTTTTTTGTTTGGAAAATCAAGGGTAAATAAAGTATTGACAGGCATTCTAGATTTCAAGTACTCTACAGACTGACTAATTAACTGTACTACATCCGTCTCTCTCAATACTGATTTTGATCCAATTTTTGAGAATCGATCTGTAATAGTTTCTAACCTTTTAATATCTTTATCCATCTCAAAAACCATACTTTCTGTCCCTTCTTTCTCTTTTAGAAGTTCTACCCAGGCCATTAATGATGATAAAGGTGTTCCTATCTGGTGGGCTGTTTCTTTTGCCATACCTGCCCAAACCTTATTTTGTTCAGAGTTTCGGCTGGCACTAAACATAAAGTAGGCTATAAACATGAATAAGCCAATAAATCCTAATTGGTAAACTGGATAGTATCTTAATTGATAAAGCAATGCTGAATCCTTATAGTAAATCCATTGTTTGTCTCCTATTATATTAATTTCAATTGGGATTTCTTCACCTGCTCGTATTTCTATTAGCTCACTTCTTAGATATGATTTTGTAATTTCTTTCTTTTTTATTAGCCCTAGCTTTAATAAGATACTATCCACTTTGCTATAATAATTGAAATTTCTATGTTCTAAAATACTATCACATTCATCAACTAAAATAACAGGAATATTGCTGTTTTCTGAAATTACCTTTATAGCTAAAGAATAATCACCTTCTCCAGTGATACTAACTAAATGTTTAGTAGCGTGAGCCCAAAGCTCAATCTTTTTACGCTCTTCATTTTTTAATTGTTTTACCAAACGATTGGTTACAAAAAGGGAAGATATTCCAATAATAATTGCAAAACCTAATAGGGTAAATTTCCACTTTTGTTTTTTAGAATATATATCCATTTTATTGTTTATTCATCATTCCATTCAATAATAACATCCTGCCCTTTTTCCTGTTTTTCTTGCTCTTTGGTTAATAGGATGTCTTCTTTGATAATATTAGTGATGGTTGCTTTTTCTTTGGTAATTCCTTTTTGTACATCTTCTCTAAAGCGTATGCCATCAAATGAGATGTTAGGATTTTCAGAATTTCCAGTCATTTTAAAATAGATAGTGTTAAAAATCTTTCCGTTTTCTTTTACCTCTCCAAATTCAGTTTTTTTAACTTGAGTATTTTTCTTTCGGAATTTAGTTGAAATTAATTCTGAAAGTAAGAGTTTAATTCGATAATCTATTTCTTGTTCAAAGGTATGGCTCCCTGATATAAAAACAGATAATGCAGATGATTTTATTTCCATATTAGGGATAGTAACTACCTTATTCTCAATCTCAATTGTATTTTCTAGAGTTGAAAATTGTACTGTTTTTAAATCCTCAAGACTTACATAATCCGATAGTCTCTCAAGAGGCTTAAATTGTATCAATTCTCCGTTTTCAATAACCAAATGAGATTTCACCTTTAACTCTTCTTTTTCAAAAATAAAACCAGGCTTCCATGTAGCTTGCATTTGTATTTCTGCAGTAACAATTCCCTTAATATGTTCGGCAGTTATAAAATCTTGATTGAAATTATTAAAAGCCAAAAAGGCATTTCGGATATTTAATTGCTTGAGATTAAGTTGAGAAAATAAAGTTAACTTATTGTTTTTAGTTTCATAGAATTTGAAGTTTCCAGCTATATTCCCATTCAAACTATTTAACCTTATATCCTCCCCTACAAAGGTTTGCTTATTGTAGGTTAATTTTCCTGTAATATTTGAAGCAATAAAGTCATTAAAACTAAAGGTTGTGATGTTTGTGTTTAAGTCAGCATTAATCCAATTAGGCATAGTTTCCGTACCCTTTCCTTCTGATATATCTTTTAAAGTAAACAACTCTTCAAAATTCATGTAAGTTGATTTCAGCTTTCCAGTAATTTCAAGTGTATTTTCCTTTTTTAGAATATATCCAATTAAATCAGTGATATCTCCCTCAAAATCAAGGTCGCTATCTGCAATTGTAAAAGCACTATTTTCTACTACAATTCGGTTATTTTTAAATGTACATTTAGCAGTATTAAAATTAAATCCAAGCGGAAAATTCTGATAAGTAAAACTAGCTTCTTTAAAGCTAGTTTTTGAGGTATGATTGGCTGCTAGAAAATAGTTGGTAAACTTGCTGTCAAATGAAATATATCCTGAATATTGGGTATTAACATTTAGCTTCCCTTGTAAATTAAAAAATGGAGAGTCTTCAAAGTAATGGTTAATTTCGGCTAAATCCCAACTAGAATTTAGGTTAGCTGTTAAATAATATTTATTTAAATTCTGAATGCTAAAATCGCCTTTTATGAACCCATTTTCTGTTTTTGCATCAAAATCACTAATTTCAATTTTTGTGTTATGAAAATCACATTGTTCGCCATTATTTATTTTAGCGTTTAGGCTAACATTTTTTAAGATGAATGGTCTGCTTTTTAAATTGAAATTTCCTTTTTCAATATTACATGTCATATCAAGATATGGATTAGACTCTTTACTAATTAATCCTTTAATATTTCCGTTACAGGTTACAATCCCATCCGCTTGAAATGAGCTATAAATTGATTTTAAGTATTCAGGAGTATTCTTGATAATATTGATTAATTCCTGATCTTCACAGGAAAAATCTAGGTCAATTATGGTCCCTTGAAAAATTTCCCCTGATAATTCAATTTTTACATTTTCGATATTAACGGTTGATCCTTTTTGAATTAGAATACTATCTTTTATTACTTCCAGAGTCGTATGTAATCTCATTTGTTTTTTATGAATATAATCTTGATTGTTTACGATTAATTTTTCAGAAAATATTTTAGCATTTATGATTATTTCTTTTTCAGAAAAACTCAAAACTGCCTCTTGTGTTTTCCAATTAAGATTAACGTCTTTTCTGTTGAAGCTAATATGTGTATTGATTAAAAGTAAGTTATTAAGTGTTAATTTATTGTTACTTTTCTCATTAGTTTTGAATATAGCAAAATTAGGATTATTATCACTATCATATTTTATATTAATATATCCATTATCAACGACAACTTTTTTTATGTCAACTTTTTCTAGTATAATATCAATGACACTAAGTTCAATATAAGTGTTTTTTGCATAAAAGAGCGTGTCATTATTAAATCCTTTTTTTTCAAAAGCAAGTAAATCAGTTATTTTTACGGATGCAGATGGGAATTTTTCATATAAACTAAAAGCAACATCTCCTAGTTGTAACTCGGAGTTCATTTGCTCTTGGATTTTATTAATCACTGTTTTTTCAACCTTTTCGCTAAAAAAATAGGTAATAACAAATCCTGAAATTAGTAAGAGTAGACTAATTCCTAAGAGTGCTTGGAAAATGCGTTTAATAAATTGTTTCATTAAGTCGATAAAAATACGATAATCAAAACAATAACGAAAGACTTTTAGTTCTGGTATAAATTATAGCCTTCTTAAAATATTTAGTTCATCTTGAGTAAGATGTCTATAATGTTTTCTTGGTAAATCTTTCTTAGTTAGTCCTCCTAAAAACACTCTATCTAATTTTATGATTTTATAGTTTATTTTTTCGAATAACTGCTTCACTAATTTTATTCCTCCATTGCTATTTTCAATACCAATCTCGTTTTTATCTTTTCCGTTTATGTAGGATATTGAATCTATGTTAATAGTTCTTCCATTCATAAAAATTCCTTCTCGGATATTTTCTAGATGCACTTGACTTAAGTTTTTATCCAAAGTGATTTGATAAATTTCTTTGATATTCTTTTTAGAAGCCCCTAGTTTTTTTGCTAAGTCAGTATCGTTTGTGAAAAGTAATAATCCAGTTTCTGTTTTATTCAGTTTATCTACAGGATAAACTCTTTCCTTACAAGCTTGTTTTATTAGTTGCATTACTGAGGTAGTACTTGAAGCACTATCCACTCTACCAGAATAGTTTTTAGGCTTGTTTAAAAGCACATATCTTGGAGGATCTGACTTTAATCTTTGTCCATTGAATTTTATTTCATCTGTCTTACTTACTCGTAATCCCATTTCAGTAACGCCAACACCATTAACAGTAACTACACCTGCTTCAATAAATTTATCTGCTTCTCTTCTACTGCAAATTCCTGCATTAGCAATAAATTTATTCAATCTCATTTTTCCGTCATCTACAGTCTTTTTTTCATTCTGTCTATTACGAAATGAAGATTTTGCTTTAGGATTTGGTTTTTCGCTAAAGTCTCTTCTAGTTTTGCCTTCTCTTCTCATCTTGAAAATTTTTGCAAATATACTTAAAATGCATTGGGGATATGTTCTATTTGGGTTTCATCTTTGCCAATGATAATATTGACTACATCAAACCTGATTTCATCTTCACTTGGGTGTTGCTCTAAATAGCCTTCAACAGCATCTTTATAAAGTGCTATTTTCTTTGTGTCGATAGTGTCTGATGGTTTCCCAAATTTCTTACTCCCTCTAGTTTTTACCTCTATAAAAATAAGAAAACTATCTTTTTTAGCAATAATATCAATTTCTGCTTTTTGAAAACGCCAATTTGTTTCTAGAATTGTAAACCCATCTCTTTGCAAAACCATAAACGCAATAAGTTCCCCTTCTTTTCCTAGTTTATTGTGTTTTGCCAATTAATTTAGGATGATTCTCTTTTCTACACTATTATCATCATAGATATAAAATAAAGGGCTATTGCTTATTCTATTAGTATTTCTTCCAAGTATATCAGTAATTCTAATAAGTTTCTTATTTCTTGTTTTTTCTTCTGAAATTGATGTAGTATTATTACATGGGAGTAAAGGAAATAAGAAATCTGTTGTAAAATCCATTGCCTGTATAAATTTAGGATTACTATTCCCATATGCAGCCCAATTATGTCCTTCTCCAGAAAATATTAATTTATCATTTAATAGTCCAACTAAATCAGCTTGTGAGTGCATTTCTGCAGAACCGCATAAAGTGAGGACTAATGAATTATTTAACCCAGGAGCGCAGTTATAACTAACAGTTACATCATTAGTCCCTTGAATACTAACTAGCGGCTCATCATTATTATCTATCCAGCCAACATCATTTATTCCACCAGCAAAACTAATAACTCCACTTACATCTGAAGAATAGCCATAATTTCCAGCATCCCCTTCTAAACCATAAGCTCCACCTATATTATTTGCAATTGATTGAACATTAAATGAGCTCCCATCATTATCTGTAGTTGTAGAAGGTAAATCAAAGATATTGTCTATATAAGCGTGGTGTATTGCAATTACTGCTCCAGCAGAGTACCCTCCTGCAAAAATTGTATTAGGGTCAATTCCATACGAATCTCCAGCAGCAAAATCTTTCCGAAAATACCGAATAGCAGCTTTTGCATCAGAAACAGTTTTTAAGACAGTTTCAAATTGAGTTTCATTGCTTGTTAAAAATCCTATCACGTTTGTTGCTAACCTATAGTTTAAAGAAGCTGTAACATAACCTCTTTTTGCCATGCTTTCGCAGAAATCTACACAATCAGTCGATGTTTTGTCACCACCATAAAAAGACCCCCCATGCATATATAGAATTACAGGTCTATTTATTTCTGTATCCCCATCTGGGGTATAGATGTCCATTTCATGTGCATTGTCAGTATAAACATCTGAGTAGTTAACTGTAATTTTGGTAACTGAGCTAAATATTTCTGTTTGATATCTGCCATTACACTGTGCAAATGTTAAAACACTAATAAAAGTTAGAGTAAGGAGTGTAGCTGATTTTTTCATAGGATATAAATTTTAGATTGCAAATATACAATTTATTATGCATGCATAGTAAATTCTATTGTTTTAATTTTTCTAACTGCTCTTCAATTTGCTCATCTTCAATTTTATTGAATAAATGAGTTGCAGGATTTATTTTATGCTTGTCGTTAATAATGATTCCTCCAGCATCTTTCCAAGTCATGTTATCAAGGTTCAATAATCCTTTTAATTTTTCGGATGAAAAGGGCATGAAAGGTTCAGATAATACAGCCAAAGAAGCCGAAATTTGCATGGAAATATTCATAATAGTTTCTGTTCTTTTCTCGTCAGTCTTTTTTAATTTCCATGGCTCAGTGTCTGCTAAATATTTATTTCCTAAACGGGCTAAATTCATCAGTTCACCTAGCGCTTCACGGAAACGATATTTTTCAATTGAGGCACTAATTTTATCAGGAAATGCTTTTAGTTTCTCCAAGACTTCCTTATCATAAGCTTCAAGTGTATTACATTTAGGCACAATTCCTTCCCAATATTTATTGGTTAAAACAACTACACGATTAATGAAGTTCCCAAATATAGCAACCAATTCATTGTTGTTTCTTGCTTGAAAATCGGTCCAGGTAAAATCAGTATCTTTACTTTCAGGAGCTGTGGCGCAGAGTGCATAACGCATAGCATCTTCTTGTCCTTTAAAATCTTCTAAATATTCATGCAACCAAATTGCCCAATTACGAGAAGTAGAAAGTTTTTTCCCTTCCAAATTCAAAAACTCATTTGCAGGAACATTGGTAGGTAAAATATACCCTTCATGCGCTTTTAAGATAATTGGAAAAATAATACAATGGAAAACGATATTGTCTTTCCCAATAAAATGCACCAATTCAGTTTCCTCATTTTTCCAGTAATCCTCCCAATTTTTATTATTGTCAGCGGCCCATTGTTTAGTTGCCGAAATATAACCAATAGGAGCATCTAGCCAAACATAAAGCACTTTCCCATCGGCATCTTTTATAGGGACTTTTACTCCCCAGTCCAAATCACGCGTCATGGCACGGGCTTGTAAACCTCCATCAATCCAAGATTTACATTGACCAATTACTTGACTTCTCCAAGTTTTAGGATCATGATGATTTTTACCATTTAAGGTGCCTTTTTCTATCCAAGGTTTTAACCATTCTTCATGTTTTTGCATTGGTAAATACCAGTGTGAAGTTTCTTTTTTTATGGGTGTTTTCCCACTTAAAGTGGAGGTTGGATTTATCAATTCTTCAGGGCTAAGTGTCGAACCACATTTTTCACATTGGTCACCATAAGCTCCATCAGCATTACATTTAGGGCATTCACCACTTATGTATCTATCCGCTAAAAACTGATTATTTTCTTCATCATAAAATTGTTCGGCTGTTTTTTTAGTGAAGACATTTTTCTCTTCTAATGTTTTAAAAAATTCCTGAGCAGTCTCATGATGTAATTCATCAGAAGTTCTATGGTAAATACTAAAGTCAATGCCAAAATCAGCAAATGCTTTTTTATTGATATTGTGGTATTTGTCTACAATTTCTTGTGGTGATACTCCGTCCTTTTTAGCACGCAAAGTAATGGCAGCACCATGCTCGTCTGACCCGCAAACAAAAGCAACATCATGCCCTTTTCCTTTTAGATATCTAACATAAATATCTGCTGGTAAGTAAGCTCCTGCTATATGGCCAATATGTAGTGGTCCGTTAGCGTAAGGTAGTGCGGATGTAACTGTGTATCTTTTTGTACTCATTTCTCTTAGAAAAAATTATTTTCGCAAAGATAAGTTTTAGTTATTAGAAAATAGACACATGACCGATACGCTTTTAGATACTAGATCTGAAACTAATATTAACATAGTAAAAGAAAAACAATGATAATTCCTAAAAAATTAGAGGCTGGCGACAAAATTGGTATTATTTCTACTGCTCGTAAAATCACTATAGAAGAGTTAAGTCCTGCCATAAAAACGCTTGAAAGTTGGGGATTAAAAGTTGTTTTTGGAATTAATTTATTTCAAGAAGAGGATCAATTCTCAGGAACAGTTGAGCAAAGAACTGCTGACTTGCAAGGTATGATTGATGATAATAGCATTAAAGCAATTTTATGCGCTAGAGGAGGTTATGGTACAGTTCAAATAATTGATTCTATTGATTTTACTAATTTGAAAATAAACTCAAAATGGATTGTTGGTTATAGTGATGTAACTGTTTTGCATTCCCATTTGAATAATTTAGGAATTGCTAGTTTACATGCTACCATGCCCATCAATTTTAAAAGTAATACTAAGGAAAGTTTATCATCATTAAAAAACTCTCTTTTTGGCAACTTAAATAG
>JACNFT010000066.1:21939-30457 GCA_014384505.1 Cryomorphaceae bacterium
ATACTAAGAATTATGATTTCCCTATTTGTTTTGGCTTTCCTGCAGGACATTTATCTGATAATAGGGGAGTCAGATTAGGAATAAATTCTGTATTAGAAATAAGTAAAAATGGTGTAAGTTTATGTCAAGAATAAAAAAAGCTAAAATTGGTTTAAGCTATCATTACTTTCTTAAAACAGTAGGTACTTTGAAGTAGTCAGAATCTTTTTGTGGTGCATTTTTAAGTGCATTTTCTTGAGAAACTTCATGTTTTATTTCATCTACTCTTAATACATTTACTTCCTCACTTAAGTAAATTAAGGGTTCAACTCCTTCAGTATCTATCTCAGATAATTTATCCACAAAACCAATAATCTTATCTAGATCACTTTTCATTTTTTCAGCTTTTGAAGCATCAAATTTCAGTTTTGCTAGGCGTGATAAATCCGCTACTAATTTGTTGTCAATGGTAATGTTATTGCTCATAATTTTTTAATTGTTCAAAAATAATATTGTAAACTGAAGTATTCAAATTTTCAATGCTTTTTTCTGCTAAGCTATTTGGAGCAATAGCTTTATGGATTTTAATACGTACTATTCCAGGCCTACCTTTAAAGTATTGTTCTGGAAACATACTTTTACTGTCTGGCATAGTTATAGGGACTATTTTTATATTTTTATCCAATGCTAAACGAAAAGGACCATTCTTAAATTTCTTCAGATAAATATCTGAATTAGGAATTCCTCCTTCTGGGAATATACACATGTTAATCCCCATTTTTAATTTTTCTCCTGCTTTTAGGAATGCACTATACGCGTTTCTTCTGTTTGCTCTATCAACAATTACAGAATTGTTTTTGTAGAAATAGCCAAACAAAGGAATTTTTGCTATTTCAGCTTTTCCAATGTATTGTAAGGGTATAGGAATTACAGCTAATATAAATGGGATGTCTAAAGTGGAAACATGATTAGGGCAGAATATATATTGCTCCTTTTTGGATAGTTTTTCTTCCCATTCTACTTTAGGAAAAATGAAGGAAAGATATATTGTTAGTTTGGACCAATAGCGAGCAAGTTTAGCTACTATAATTTCATTTTTAACTATTGCAGTAAAGAAAAATAGGGCAGGCATAAATAGAATAAATACTAATAAAAACATTAGTAAAAACCATAAACGCCATATTGAACTTAAAAGATAGCCGAGCCATTTCATATTGCAAAGATAAAAATCCTATTTTTACAACATCAAAATTTTAAAATAGAATGGCAAGAATATTAACAGGAATACAAAGCACAGGCACTCCACATCTAGGAAATTTATTAGGAGCCATCATTCCGGCTATTGAGCTTTCTAAAAATAAAAAAAATGAAAGTTTATTTTTTATTGCTGATTTGCACTCTTTTACGACTATTCGTGATGCCGTACAGTTAAGAGAAAATACTTATGCGACAGCAGCAGCTTGGCTGGCTTTTGGTTTTGATACTGAAAGAAATATTTTTTATAGACAATCAGATGTAACTCAGGTGTGTGAATTAACTTGGTATTTAAACTGTTTTTCTCCTTTCCAAAGACTTCAATTAGCTCATTCTTTTAAAGATAAATCAGATAAACTTTCTGAGGTAAATACAGGCTTGTTTATCTATCCTGTTCTTATGGCAGCTGATATTTTATTGTATGATGCAAATATTGTTCCTGTTGGAAAGGATCAAGTTCAGCATCTAGAAATTACTAGAGACATAGCTTCTAGGTTTAATCATAAATACCCTAACTCCTTTGTTTTGCCAGAAACTAAAGTAGATGAAAGAGTGATGATTGTACCAGGAACTGATGGACAAAAAATGAGTAAATCCTATAGTAATTTTATTGATATTTTTCTACCGGATAAAAAACTCAGAAAGCAAATAATGGGAATTAAAACCGATTCTGCTCCTATGGAAGACAAAAAGGATGCTGAGGTTTGTAATATTTATAAAATATACAAATTGCTTTCAACAGAAGAACAAGCAACTGCTTTGTTTGAAAAATATGCTGCTGGAAATTATGGCTATGGACATGCTAAGCAAGAGCTTTTTGAATTGATTTGTGAGACCTATTCAGCAGAGAGAGAAAAATTTAATCAGTTGATGGAAAACAAAGCCATAATTGATGAAGAATTAGAGAAGGGAGCAGTCAAGGCAAGAGTTATCGCTAAAGAAGTGCTTGCAAGAGTTAGGAAAAATATAGGCTATTAATAATGCAGATTGATCAGCAAATTATTCATTTTTTAAATGAACATCATTTACTCACTTTGGCAACTAGCCAAAATAATAAACCATATTGCTGCAATCTCTTTTATGTATATGATCAAGTAAGTAATCAGCTTATTTTTTCTACTGAGACAAAAACTAAGCATGCTCAAGATTTTATTACAAATACTAATGTTGCAGGGAGTATAGCTTTAGAAACTAAAGAGGTTAGCAAAATCCAAGGCGTTCAATTAATAGGTACTATAAAAGAATTAGAAGGCGAGTGCTTAAAAATTGCGAAAGAGAAATACTTAAAAGCCTTTGCTTATGCTGAAAATATGGATTTACATCTTTGGGCTATGCCACTTAATTTTATAAAAATGACCCACAATAAATTGGGTTTTGGCAAGAAGTTAATTTGGGAGAAATAAATTACCGGTTTTTGTATTTGTCAAAAAGCTCTTTTTGATGGTTGTTTAAATCAACATCAACTCCTTGTATATATGCTTTTTCAACATTATTTGTGCGCATATCTAAAGCATCACCACTACTGATAAAGAAAGTCGCATCTTTTCCTTTTTCAATAGAACCACAGTACTCATCTATGCCAAGAATTTGGGCAGTGTTTAAAGTAATACTACTAATTGCTTTTTCATATTCTAATCCATGAGCTACAGCAGTTCCTGCACTAAAAGGAAGGTTTCTAGCTCCCATCGCCTCCATCTCTCCTTCATAACTTAAGCAGAATAAAATTCCAGCTTCTTGTAATTTTGCAGCTTGAGTAAATGGCTCATCCACTGGGCTGCCCACTTTGCTTGGGAGCCTATGTACTCTGTTAAGGATAAGTGATATGTTATTTTCTTTCAATTCATCCACAATTTTGAGTGCATCTTCTGCTCCTACAATTACTGTTTTACTAATAGAAAATTCATTCGTAAATGAAATGGCATCCAACATATCGCTTGCATTATTTGCATGTATATAAAGTGTCTTATTTCCGTTAAATAATCCCTTCATGCTTTCCATTCTTAAGTCCATTAAACTAGAGGATTTAGCATAAGAATTTGCTTTTTTGAAAAATCTTTTTAATGTAGTAATACTCTCGTTGTATTTCTTATTTTCTTTAGTTGATCCAGGTTCTGCCCACCAACCACTTTCGTAGTAGGATGAAGGCCAATTCAAGTGTATTCCATCATCTATTCTTAAAGCGGCATCTTCCCAATTCCAACCTGCTAAATGCATTACTGAAGATTGCCCAGAGATTGTCCCTCCTCTTGGAGTTACTTGAGCAATAAGTACACCATTACTTCTTACTGTTTTAGCTATTTTAGAGTCAGTATTGTAGGCAATAAGTGTACGGACATTAGGATTTATTGATCCTGTTTCTATGTAATCATTTGAGGCACGAACAGCATCAATTTCAGTAATTCCTAAAGTTGTGTTAGGGACAATAAATGCAGGATAAAGATGCTTTCCATGTACACGATAAATGGTATCAAAAGCACTTGGATCAATACGGATCCTTGTTGCGTCAGCAACCATATCAATTTTACCATTTAACATACTAATAGCAGCATTTTCAATTTTTGTTCCATTTCCTAAATGGGCAGTTGCCCCCATAAATAGGGTAGGTTTCTGTGCTTGTACAGCTATTGTAATCAATAGTGTAAAAAGAAGATTTAAGTATTTTTTATTCATCATATTCAGTATCACAATGGTATAATTTTTCAGAAGTAGGTTCGGGTTTTTGTTTTTTACCTCCAGTTGCATTTTCACTCATTTTCTGTATGATGCGCATGCGTTCTAATCGGTCTCTTTCTCGTAATTTTTTGTCAACTTCAACATCAAAAAGGAGCTTGCCATCCACATAAGTTTGTATTACTTTGGCATAAATAGAAAGCGGATTGTCCGTCCAAAGTACAATATCGGCATCTTTTCCAATTTTGATACTTCCCATCTTATCATCAATATGCAACAATTTAGCAGGATTTAAAGTTACCATCTTCCATGCATCTTCTTCTGAAGTTCCTCCATATTTTACGGCCTTTGCAGCTTCTTGGTTTAATCTTCTTCCCATCTCTGCATCATCAGAATTAATAGCAGTAATAACTCCTGCATTATTAAGAAGTGTTGCATTATAAGGAATGGCATCATTTACTTCAAATTTATAGGCCCACCAATCAGAAAAGGTTGAACCGCCTGCACCATGTTTTTTCATTTTCTCTGCCACTTTGTAACCTTCCAAAATATGTGTAAAAGTATTAATAGTAATGCCCATAGAATCACCAACATGCATAAGCATATTTATTTCGGATTGAATGTAGGAGTGACAAGTAATAAAGCGTTCGGAATTTAGGATTTCAACCAAAGCATTAAGCTCTAAATCCTCTCTTGGAGGAATTGCCTTTCCTTTTTCCTTTTGGCTAAGAGCATTAAAATCTTGCCATTGTTTTTGGTAAGTTTTTGCTCGGTAAAAAGCATCATAAAACACTTGTTCTACTCCCATACGAGTTTGCGGAAAACGGATACTCTCAAAATTTCCCCAATTACTTTGCTTTACATTTTCTCCTAAGGCAAATTTTATAAAACCATCTGCATTCTTGATTTTCATCTCTTCTGCGGTACTTCCCCATCTTAATTTAATCATAGCAGATTGGCCTCCAATTGGATTTGCCGAACCGTGTAAAAGCTGTGAGGCAACTGTCCCTCCTGAAAGTTGACGGTAAATATTATGATCATTGGGGTTGATGACATCTCCAATTCTTACTTCAGCACTTACTGCCTGGCTTCCTTCATTAACCCCTCTACTGATGGCAATATGGGAGTGTTCGTCAATTATACCACAAGTAAGATGTTTACCAGTAGCATTAATTTGTGTAATCTTTATGGTCTCAGGGAATACTATTAGTTCATCCAAATCTTTTCCAAGGGCAATAATCATTCCATTTGAAATGGCAAGATCTGTATTTTCCAAAATTCCTTCTTGCTCATTTGTCCATATTGTTGCGTTTCTAAAGATGATATTTTCAGCGTTGGGTGGACTTGTAAATCCGTGTGCTTTATTAGGTAACCAAACGGAAGGAATTAAACTATCAATTGTTAAAGTAAAAGGTTTTTTAGTCTCTTTAAAAAGAGAATCTCTTTGTAGTTGAAAGGTGTGGTAAATCCCTATACTATCTTGATATTTACCCTTAATATTACCGTTATGGAATTTAGCAAAAAATCTGAATGTACCATTTTTAGTGCTGATATTAATATTCCCACCCTCTAAAGTTGTTTTGAGCGCAAGGGAATCTAATGCAAAAATAGTTGCTTTTGGTTTTTCCATACTTCCCTTAATGGCAACCAATTTATTTTCAAATTCTTTATTATTTAAAGTGTAATATCCTCTTATATCAATTTCTTGTTTCTTAGTAATGATGTGTTTTTCTCCAACGGTCCAGTTTTCATAAATTTTACCATTCTCAAAAATATCTTTAGAGGCAATAAAGAAATTGGCTAAATATCCACTTTCTAAAATCCCAATTTTATGATCCATTGCAATAAGCTGTGCGGGAGTAGTAGTAAGTGCAGCAAGTGCATCTTTTTTGCTAAGTCCTTTTTTAACTGCTAGCCGTAAATTAGTTATAAAATCACTTTCCTTATCTAATCCAGAAGAAGTAATACAAAAATCAACTTCATTTTGAGCAAGTATGCTAGCGTTGAAAGGAGCAGTTTCCCAATCCTTTAATTTGTGTAAACTAATCCATTCTGCTGTTTCAGGGTTATCTACATCATAGGAATTAGGGAAATTAAGCGGAATAATTATTGGAAATTTAGTAGCAGCTACTTCATCAATTCTACTGTATTCCTTTCCATTTCCTTTTATGATAAAATCAATTTCAAACTCATTTGCAATTTTGTACACTCGACTATAATCTAACTCATCATTTACTGCAAAAATATTAGGTAATTCTTGGGTTTCATTTACTGCAGCATAGGAAAGATTAGTTTGGTTATCCTGTGCATAATACCATTCAGCATCCAAAAATGTTTGTCTTATTAAGGCAATACTTCCCATTAAGGAAGAAGGATTTTTTTGTTGGGAAACTCCTTTTTTAAAGGAAAAATAATTTGCTGCTTTTGGCAGAATTATATTTTCATGTTCGCTTTTTTCTGAAAGTAGCACCAAAGATCCAGTACCTCTTAGTATTCCATCTTGCACATGAGAAAGCACTACTCCAAAACCATTTTTAAGGTAAGCAGTAGCTGATTTTTTATCTGTAACAAACTCTCTGCTTGCGTCTATTTCAGGGTGAATGGCTTCATTCCAATGGTAAGCGCCAGTCCTACTACTTTCGTACTGTGGACGATAACTGTATTGCCCTTTTTTAGCTTTTTGCAAGCCATAATCTGAATATAAATCAATAAAAGAAGGGTATATATAATCGCCTTTTAAATCATAAATAATCGCTCCACTTGGGATGTTCAAACTAGTATCTACTGCAATGATTTTATCTCCTTTAATAATGAGTGTTCCGTTTTCTATTTCACTAGTAGGACTTAAAATAATATGAGCATTGGTAAAGACATAAATAGGTTCAAAATTCTGTACCACTCCATTAACAGTAAAAGTTTCTTGACCAGAAACGGTATAAAAACTTAGGATTGAAAAAAGTAAAGCAAATCGTAATCTCATTTGTAAGGGATAATTATAAAGCCGTGAAATTAGCAAATTAAGTTGAAATTTATTTGTTTATTTGTCAATAAAAATATTTTTATATGACTGCACAAAAAATGAACTTAATTAACGCATTAACGTTAGTAATTGTAGGATTATGGGGTTTTATAGATGTTAATACACCATCGCTAGAAACAGGCATTTCATGGACCGCATTAATACCTGTTTTCTTTGGAGCTATTTTTCTATTATGTCAAAAGGGGATAAAAAATGATAGCAAAATTATTGCTCACATTGCCGTTGTATTAACACTATTAATTTTAATTGCCCTTGTAGGCAAAAGACTTCCTATATCAATTGAAAATGGTGGTATTGGATTATTTCGTGTTGCACTCATGAGTCTAACATCTCTATTAGCATTTATTATATTTATTAGAAGTTTTATAGAAAACAGAAAGAAAGCGTCATAGTTATTCAATCACTTACTTTATATATTTAAATGGAAAAAGCGGTTTTAATTGGTTTAATTACTCCTGATGTATCGAAAGAGCAAGCGTACGAATATTTGGATGAGCTTGCTTTCTTAACTGATACTGCAGGAGCAAAACCGGTTAGAAATTTTACGCAAAAATTACCTCACCCAGATAACAAAACATTTTTAGGTAAAGGGAAAATTGAAGAGGTGCGACTTTATGCAGAAGAAAATGAAATAAAATTAATTATTTTTGATGATGATTTAAGTCCTTCACAGATAAGAAACATTGAGAAAATTTTTGGAGAGGAGACAAAAGTACTAGATAGAAGTAATCTGATATTAGATATTTTTGCTAGCCGTGCGCAAACCGCACAAGCCCGCACACAAGTTGAGTTGGCACAATACCAATATTTATTACCAAGACTTACAAGAATGTGGACTCACCTTGAACGACAAAAAGGGGGGATTGGAATGAGAGGACCAGGGGAAACTCAAATTGAAACCGATAGAAGGATTATTAAAGATAAAATTGCACTATTAAAAAAGAAGTTAGAGAAAATTGATAAGCAAAGTTTTACCCGTAGGAAAGGTAGGCAAGATATGATAAGAGTAGCCTTAGTTGGGTATACAAACACAGGGAAATCAACCTTAATGAATACTTTAGCTAAGTCAGATATTTTTGCAGAAAACAAATTATTTGCTACCTTGGATACTACTGTACGAAAGGTAGTAATTGCTAATTTACCTTTTTTACTAACCGATACGGTTGGGTTTATTCGCAAGCTTCCTCATCAGTTGGTGGAAAGTTTTAAGTCAACTTTAGATGAAGTGCGTGAGTCGGACTTATTAATACATGTAGTAGATATTTCAAATCCTAAATTTGAAGAACAAATAGAAATAGTTAACAAAACCATTATTGAACTTGGGGTAACGGATAAACCCATGTTGATTGTATTCAATAAAATTGATGCTTATACTTTCACACCAAAAGAGGAAGATGATTTAACCCCAATACTTCCTGAAAATATTTCATTGGAAGAGTTGAAAAAAACTTGGATGGCAAAGTTAGATGATGAAAGTATATTTATTTCAGCCTTAAATAAAACTCATTTTGATGAGTTAAAGGATGTGCTTTATGCTAAAATTAAGCAATTACATGAAGTGAGGTATCCTTACAA
>JACNFT010000066.1:30575-32913 GCA_014384505.1 Cryomorphaceae bacterium
AATCAAATCTTGATGTGTTCCTCTTTCAATAATACTACCATTTTCTAAAACTAGAATCTCATCTGCATTTTGTATAGTGGATAACCTATGTGCAATTACTAGTGATGTGCGGGAATGCATCAATTTATTTAAAGCATCCTGTACTAAGCGTTCCGACTCCGTATCTAAAGAAGAAGTAGCTTCATCTAGAATTAATATCTCAGGGTTTTTTAGGATTGCTCTAGCAATACTTAATCTTTGTTTTTGTCCTCCAGAAAGTTTATTTCCGCTATCGCCAATATTGGTGTTGTACCCATTTTCTGTAGCTGTAATAAATTCATGTGCATTTGCAATCTTGGCCGCTTCCATTACTTCTTGTTCGCTAGCATTAACATTTCCTAAACGAATATTATTAAAAATAGTATCGTTAAACAAAATCGAATCTTGACTTACGATTCCCATTAAGGCACGTAAATCGTGCAAAGCAATTTCTTTTATATTGTTGTTGTCAATAAGGATTTCGCCTTTATTAATATCGTAAAATCGGGCTAATAAATCCGCTAAAGTGGATTTACCACTTCCTGATTGTCCAACTAAAGCAACCATTTTTCCTTTGCCAATGGAAAAATTAATATCCTTTAGCACTTCTTGCTTCTCGTAAGAAAAGGTAATGTTTTTAAACTCAATTTGGTTATTGAGGAGTTTAATTTGTTTTGGATTTTCAGCTTCAATAATTTCATTTTCAGCATCTAGTATTTCATAGACCCTTTGTGCAGAGGCACTTCCTTTTTGTATATGGTAATAGGAGGTAGTTAAGGATTTTGCAGGTGGGATAATTTGGGAAAAGATAAGGATATAGCCAATAAATTCTTGAGCAGTTAATTCTCCATTAGCACTTAATACTAGCTGACCACCAAACCACATAACAATAACCATAACGATAGTACTCAAAAACTCACTCATAGGTGAAGAAAGGTCTTTTTTCCTTAATAGTTTTGTCATTATACTTTTATACTCAGTACTATCTTTTTCAAAGTTTTTATTTATATAACTTTCAGCATTAAATGCTTTTATGATTCTTAATCCAGAAATATTTTCATCAATAATAGAGAGTAAATCCCCCATTTTGTTTTGCCCTCTGTCAGATGATTTTTTTAGTGACCTACCTATAACCCCAATAATAAGGCCAGTAACAGGAAAGAGCAGAACAACAAATATTGTAAGCTGTGGGCTTATCACTATAAGTGTTGCTAAGTAGATAATTATATTTAAAGGATCCTTAAATATCATTTCTAAGGAACTCATAATTGACCATTCTATTTCTACAAGGTCAGAAGTCATTCGAGCTGTAATATCTCCTTTTCTTTTTTCAGTGAAGAAAGGAAGCGGCAAGGATATCACTTTTTTATGCAAGTCCATACGCAGGTCGTGTACCACTCCATTACGAATAGGCGTCAAAAAATAAAGGGATAAATAACGAAACAGATTTCTGAAAAAGAAGGTAACTAACACTAAAATACAAATGAAAAACAAGGCTTCTACCTTTCCTTTTTCATCAACAATGGAGCTTATGATGGCGTAAAAGTTGTCTTTTAATGCTGCTGCATTAAGGCTTAACGGTGGTGGGTTATATACCTTTTCTTGTGTTTCAAAAAGGATTCCTAAGAATGGGACGACCATTGTTAAGGAAACTAAAGAAAATAAAACACTTAGCATATTGAAAAAAATATTCAGTAGTGCAAATGGTAAATAAGGCTTTACGTATTTTAATATCCGTAAGAAATAATGCATTGGGCAAAGATAAGAAAGGATTCCCTATTTTTGCACTTATGGAATCAACAAGACAAAAAAAGGTATCGCGTTTAATTCAGAAAGAACTTTCTGTAATTTTTCAGCAAAATACTCAAGAAATATTAGGGAATATAATGGTGAGTTTAACTATTGTTCGTATTTCACCTGATTTGGCTGATGCTAATATTTTTCTAAGTATTTTTCCTGTTGATGACCCTGAAGCTGCCCTAAAAGTAATTAAAAGTAATACGGTAATGATTCGTAAAAAACTGGGTGAGAGCGTGAGAAATCAATTGCGTATTGTACCAACACTTCAATTTCATTTGGATGATTCGGCTGCCTATGCTGAAGAGATTGACCGATTATTGAAAAAATAAAGCTGAATGAATTTCCCATCTTTTATTGCCAAACGCTATTTTACAACTAAGAAAAGTAGCAGTTTTGTGCATATAATTTCTTGGGTTTCACTTTTTGGGGTATCCATTGGTACAGCTGCACTTATTTTGGTTCTATCTGTTTTTAATGGTTTTGAGGATTTGGTTTTAAGTATGTATAATTCCTTTGATCC
>JACNFT010000066.1:33341-52519 GCA_014384505.1 Cryomorphaceae bacterium
CAATCGGCAGTGCTCCCAGTTGGAGTTTTTGGGGTGCAAGCTGAGGTGGATGCCGCATATATTATTACCCCTTTATTATTTGTCCAGCAATTAGCAGAAAGAAATAATGAAGTTTCATCCATTGAAATAAATCTAAAAGATGAAGGGCAGATGATTGCTCTTCAAGAGCAATTACAGAAAGTTCTAGGTGGCAAGTATATGATTAAGAATCGCCTTCAGCAACAGGAATTTCTTTACAAAATATTGAATACTGAAAAGCTGGCTGTTTTCTTAATCCTTACTTTTATTATGATAATTGCTACTTTTAATATTATTGGTTCGCTTAGCATGCTTATGCTGGATAAGAAAAAAGATATTACTACTCTAAGAAGTTTGGGCTGTACCGTTAAAGATATTCAATCTCTCTTTTTCAAAAAGAGTATGCTTACCATAATATTAGGTGCAGGTATAGGATTGTTTATCGGTTTGGGACTTGCTTTTTTACAACAAACTTTTGGTTTTATAAGTATGGGTGGGGGTAGTTTTGTAATCAATGCTTACCCTATTGCTATCGCTTTTAATGATGTGTTACTCGTTAGCGCTACCGTATTTGTTATTGGCTTACTTGCCAGCTGGTATCCTGCAAAATTGCTTGGTAGAAAACTTTTTAAAAGCTAACCTCAGCAAATTTATTTGCTACATCATCTAAAATTGCGTGTACTTCTTCAGGGTTGTCGCTTGTTACCATTTTTATGCGATAATCTTTAAAATGAGGAATGCCTTTAAAATAATTAGTGTAGTGGCGTTTCATTTCTGCAATACCTAATATTTGACCTTTCCACTCAATAGAATGTTTTAGGTGTTGCTTGCATGCAATTACTCTATCGGCAATAGTGGGTGGAGCTAAATGTTCTCCCGTTTTTAAGTAATGTTTTATCTCGTTAAATATCCAAGGATATCCAATAGCAGCACGCCCAATCATTACCCCATCAACTCCATATCTATTTTTTACTTCTGCTACTTTTTCAGGTGAATTTACATCTCCATTTCCAAAAATAGGAATGTGCATTCTAGGATTGTTTTTTACATCTCCAATTAAAGTCCAATCAGCATCTCCTTTATACATTTGTTTTCTCGTACGCCCATGAATGGATAGGGCTTGTATCCCTACATCTTGTAATTGTTCAGCAACTTCAACTATGTATTTTGTGTTGTCATCCCACCCTAAGCGTGTTTTTACTGTTACGGGTAGATGAGTAGCCTTTACAATTTCTTTGGTCATGGCTACCATCTTTGGAATATCTAGCAGTATTCCCGCTCCTGCTCCCTTATTAGCTACTTTTTTAACTGGGCAACCAAAGTTGATATCAATAAATTCAGGTTTTGCAGCAGCACATATTTCGGTAGCTTGTCGCATGGATTCAATGTCATAACCAAATATTTGTATTCCAATTGGGCGTTCAAAATCATAAATATCCAACTTCATTACACTCTTGTCGGCATCACGAATTAGACCTTCTGATGAGATAAATTCTGTGTACATTACATCAGCACCATTCTGTTTACACAAAGCACGAAAAGGTGGGTCACTAACATCCTCCATTGGTGCTAATAACAAAGGGAATTCCCCTACATCAATATTTCCTATCTTTACGCCCATATTTTGCAAAAATACACAATAATGAGATTAAAAGGGATATTTAAAGAGAAGTCATCAACTGGTAAATTAGGAATTTTATTTCTACTGATGGTAGTGTCGGTTATACTACACACTTTGCTGGCCCAAGCGGTTATTGTATTGTTTACTGATATAACTTTAATTGCTGTAAGTATGATGCAATTTACTAGCCAATCCGAAATAGATGCAGTTAAATTTATACAGATGTTGAGTGCAATTGGGTTATTTATCACACCTACTTTGTTGTATGCCTATTTATGTGATTTTGATTTAAAGTTAATTTTAAATTTTAACCGACAGTCGCTACTCTTAGCTATTGCTATTATGTTATTGATTAATCCTTTTATTGCTTTTATTTACGAATGGAATATGAGTTTTAATATTCCTGATTGGATGTTGGTATATGATGATAATGCAGAAAAGATTACCAACTCCTTTTTAAAAATGAATACGCTTGGCGATTTGTTTTTCAATTTGTTAGTAATAGCAATTATACCTGCAATAGGGGAGGAACTTTTATTTAGAGGTTACTTGCAGCAAAATATTAGCCAGTGGACAGGCAAACCACATGTGGCAATTATTATAACGGCTATTCTGTTTAGTGCAATCCACATGCAGTTTCAGGGGTTCTTACCAAGATTTGCACTAGGGATAGTTCTAGGATACTTATTTTATTGGAGTGGCTCTCTTTGGCTACCGATTATAGCACACTTGCTAAATAATGCTATGGCTGTTACCTTTTCTTATCCTACTTTTTCTGATTATGCCTACTTAACTGAAAATACAGCTACATGGCAACAAGCCTTTTTTAGTTTTATGGCAGTAGGGTTATTGGTTTTCCTTCTTCAGAAAAATTTAAGCATAAAAAAAGACTGATTAATCAGCCTCTTTTAAATGTTTAATACCTTAATCCTAATTTCTAATAATCTCCCTTTCTAGTAGAATAATTAATTTTTAGTGCATTTGCTTTTCTGAGTTCCTGTTTTACATCAGTAATAATTCCCATTCTTACGGTTTCATCTGCCTTAATAGATGTAGTCATGTAAGGAATTTCTTTTTCGTCTCTTGCTTCACGCTCTGTAGCAATAAACTCTTGTATTTCACTAACCTCAGCAAAAGCATCATTCAATTGAATACGAGCAGCACTACCATAAGATGCTTGCATTCTTTTAACTGGTGAACCAATATAAATATAACTCACTAATGATTTTTTCTCCATTTTCTTTATCTCAGTAGCTTTTGGTGTTAATACATCAACAAATAATGTTGTTTCACGCATTACTGTAGTTACCATGAAAAAGAAAAGTAACATAAAAACAATATCTGGTAGGGATGCAGTTGATATAGCTGGCATTCCTTTTTTCCCTCCTTTTCTGAATTTACTCATTATGAATCTCCTCCTATATTTTTTGGTTCCGCTTCAGATATTTTCTGAGGGTACATGTTTCTAATTTCTTTTTTTTGCGTTTCATTTAAATTAGCATAACGCTCACCAAATTTATTCAATGCAGCTTTGTTTCTTAATTCATTGTAAGCAGCAGCAAGTTCATTTTGCACACGAATATAAGTCATGTACTCAGTCCCTCTATCATTTTGTAATGAGATAATTGCTTTTTCAGGATTTTCTGATGAATTAGCATCTCTACCGTTATTATCAATAAACTCCTTTGCTCCATCTCTTAATTGTGAAATATCCATTAACTCTCCCTCAACCAATAATTGATTGTTGGCATTAATCAATACTACATAAATATTTTTAGCATGAATTTGTGGGTCTTCATCTTGCAATTCTTCCTCAGGCATAGGAGGTAGTTTACGAGCAATACCCGTGTCAACATCCATAGTAGTCGTTACCAAGAAAAAGATAAGTAGCAAGAAGGCAATGTCGGCCATTGATCCTGCATTAATTTCCGGTAACCCTCTTCTTGAACTAGCCATTATTTAGCAAATGATTTTGATAATTCAGCATATAAAACTGCACCTATAGCACCAATAGCTAATATGTAAAAGGTAGTTAATCCCATTCCTACTTGCTTAGCAGTTGAAGAAGTAATTTCATATTTTTCATACGAACCTAATACTTCATCAGAAGCCATAAGGTAGGATAAAAGAATGATAACAAAAAGCCCCCCAATAGTATATAGTGTTTTTTTAGCATTATTAGTTTTCTGCATCATTTGTTTGATGCCGAAACCAATTGCTGTAAAAGCTGCAAAAGCAACCATTAAGTAGGTTAATATTATTCCTATATTAATTAAACTCTCCATGATTATTTATTTTTAACCAATAAGTCAATTAATGAGATAGAAGAATCTTCCATTGAGTTAACAATTGAATCTACTTTTGCAATTAAGTAATTATAGAAAACTTGAAGAATCATTGCCACAATAAGTCCGAATACAGTAGTTAAAAGTGCAACTTTAATACCTCCAGCAACTAATGATGGAGAAATATCTCCTGCAGCTTCAATAGCATCAAAGGCTCCAATCATACCAATTACAGTCCCCATAAACCCAAGCATAGGAGCAAGTGCAATAAATAATGAAATCCAAGATAATCCTTTTTCTAAAAGTCCCATTTGTACTGAGCCGTAAGCAACAATTGATTTTTCAACCATATCAACTCCTTCATCAGAACGTTCTAAACCTTGATAGAAAATTGATGCAACAGGTCCTTTTGTATTTCTACAAACTTCTTGTGCAGCTTCAACACCTCCTGATTTTAAAGCTACTTCAACATCATTTAAAAGCTTGTCAGTATCAGTAGTTGCCATGTTTAAATAGAGTATTCTTTCAATTGCTAAAGCTAATCCTAAGATTAAACATAATAATACGATCCCCATAAAGCCAGGTCCTCCTTCAATAAATTTTTGTTTAATGATTTGATGAAATGATGCGGCTTCTTCAGTTGGCTCTTCAGCTACTAAATCTTCAACTTGTGTAGTAGCTTCTATAGTTGTCGGTACATATTCTTTAGTTGAATCTTGTGCATAAACAGTGTAAGTCCCAGCAAGGAATAATCCTAAAAGGGCAATTAAGGCAAATTTGTTTTTCATTTTGGTTTAAATTATTAGTGTAATTAAATTTTAGTGTGGCAAATTTATAAAAATATTATAAAGTGGCCTCAAATCTTTTGTTTACTTCCTCCCAGTTGATTACATTGAAGAATGCATTAATGTAATCTGGTCTTCTGTTTTGGTAGTTTAAGTAGTAAGCATGCTCCCAAACATCTAAACATAAAACAGGAGTACATCCGCATTGATCATCCATTAATGGGTTGTCTTGGTTTGCAGTTGAAGATACTTTAAGTTTTCCGTTTTTTACACCTAACCAAGCCCAACCTGAACCAAATCTTGTTCCTGCTGCAGCCGAAAAAGTATTTTTAAACTCTTCAAAAGAACCAAACTCTTCATTTATTGCTACTGCAACTGCTCCTGTTGGTTCTCCACCACCATTTGGACTCATAATGTTCCAGAATAAACAGTGGTTAAAATATCCTCCACCATTGTTTCTTGCTCCACCACTTAAACCTTTAGTTGTGCAAATTTCTTCAATTGTTTTCCCCGCTAAATCCGTTCCTTCAATAGCATTGTTTAAGTTGTTTGTATATCCGTTATGGTGTTTGCTATGGTGAATTTCCATAGTTCTAGCATCAATATGTGGTTCTAACGCATCATAAGCGTAAGGTAATTTTGGTAATTCGAATGACATAATTTCTTCTTTTTTTAGTTATTTATAATAGTATTTGCCAAGCATCTTCTGTTTTTCCTTGGCTTAATAATTCTTTGGCTAAGATATGTTTTTCTTCTGTATTCTTTTTATCTCTAAGGGTAAACTCTTTTTTTGCAGGAATATTCTCTGCTGAAGCTAAAATTGCAAGTTCGTTTCCAGTTAAAATTACAGAATTTTTAATTTCTTCTGGTAGGCTGTCAATTCCCATACCTATTCTTGAAATTGGTTTTGCAATTTCATAAAGCGAATCCTTATTCGTTTTTCCGTACCAATTGGCTCCTAACCTGCTTACAATATTTAGTTTGAATGGATCAATAGCATTGTTCTTGTCTAAAATAGATTCATCAATATGCATTTTTAAAACTTCACAAAGTACTAAACTACCCGCACCCCCTTCTTTACCTAGGGTAATTACTTCATTTACCTTACATTCAAAGTTTATTGGCGATTCTTTTATTCTTGAAGGGCTTATTAAATCTGATTTTATTGCTGTAAATCCTGCTTTTTCAAACTCATTTGTTTCCTTATCAAAATCACATGAAGCCAAAGAAACTTGCTGAGCAATTTCTTCTGTTACTAATGAAATCACGCATTCCTTTACTTGATGTACATTATCCAAAGTATGTTTTGAAGTATTATTTCTTACTCTTCTTACAGGAGAAAAAACTAAGATGGGTGGGTTTATGGAAAAGACATTAAAAAAGGAAAAAGGACTTAAATTTTCATTTCCCTCAGCATCAATAGTACTTACAAATGCAATGGGTCTTGGGGTTACTGCAGCAGATAAATATTGGTATAATCCGGCTGTTTCACCTGATTGTATATCTATTGTCTTAATCATTTTTTTAATTTTAATAAGGAGTGATTACTATCTGACTTTATAATCTTATTGGTTATTTTTCCTAAGCCTTCAATCTGCATTTCAATCTCATCATTCTCTTGTATCCACCTTTCTATATAATCAGGATTTTTTCTCTTTTCAGTTCCATTTAATTCTAATAAACAACCTGTGCCAACCGTACCAGAACCTATTATATCTCCTGGGAAAAGTTCTACCCCATAAGATGCTCTTTCAATAATTTCAGCAAAGGTCCAATTCATATCTTTTGCATTACCTTTGGATAATAATTCTCCGTTTAAATAACAACTCATTTGTAGGTCGTATTTTTTACCAAAAGGAGTGTCGATACTTTTACTTTCTAACTCGTTAGGAGTTACTAAATAAGGCCCAATAACATTGGCGAAATCCTTGCCTTTTGCAGGACCTAAATTTAGCTTCATCTCTTCCATTTGTAATCTTCTTGCGCTTAAATCATTCAAAATACAAAAACCTGCAATGTGATTATCTGCATCTTTAGATAATATGTTTTTCCCTCCTTTTCCAATTACTATGGCAAATTCTAATTCATAATCTAGCCTGTGAAAATGATCAGGCATAAGTTCTATGTTCTGACCATCAGCAAACATGGCGTTATGGTTTGAAAAATAAAATACTGGAAACTCGTCAAACTCCGGAATCATCTCTGCACCTCTATTTTGTCGTGAAGTCGCTACATGTTGCCTAAAAGCATAAGCGTCTCTAAAGGAAGTGGGTTTTGGGATGACAGGTAATACAGTAATATCCTCAATATCGTGTTTTAAACAATCGTTATTACTAATAAAATTAGCTACATGATCTTGATAATCTTCAAGTTGAATTAGATCTAGTAATGAGATATTTCCAAAACAATTATTCAAGTTATAAACTGACTGATTTTGCAACACTCCAATTTGTTGACTATCCAAATTTTTTATTTTATAAGTAAGAAGTTTCATTAGTAGGGCAAAATTATCATTTTTATTTTAGGGATGATATAATTCATGCCTTGTTTATGTTTTAAGTCCTATATTTGCATAAAAATAACAGTATGCCAAGATATCATAAATTAGGAAAAATGCCTCATAAACGGCATACTACCTTTAGAAAAGAGGATGGTAATATCCATTATGAAGAATTGTTTGGAACTATTGGTTTTGAAGGAATGTCTTCCCTTTTATATCATTTACATAGGCCAACTCAGGTTAAGGATATTAAAAAAGCGTATTCAGTAGCGCCAGAAATTGCAGTGGATAAAAATCTAAAAGCCTATATGCTTAATGGATTTGATGCACCTAAAGTTGCTGATCATTTAGAAAGTAGAATTTCTATAATGTTAAATAATGATTTGAATATTTTACTTTCTGCTCCTACTAATTTGGAAGAAGATTATTTCTATAAAAATACAGATGGGGATGAAGTGATTTTTGTTCATAAAGGGACGGGTACACTCAGGACTTTTGTAGGTAATATAAAATTTAAAGAAGGAGATTATTTAGTAATTCCAAGAGGAATTATTTATACTATGAAGTTTAATACTTCAGATAACAGATTATTTATTGTAGAGTCTTATACCCCCGTTTATACGCCTAAGAGATATCGTAATCATTTTGGTCAACTATTAGAAAATTCTCCTTATTGTGAGCGTGATTTAAGAGTGCCAGAAGAGCTAGAAACTCATGATGAAAAAGGAGATTTTATCATTAAGATAAAGAAGGAGCAAATGATACATGAATATACTTATGCGTCACATCCATTTGATGTAGCCGGCTGGGATGGTTTTAATTTTCCTTATGCATTTTCAATTCATGATTTTGAACCTATTACAGGTAGAGTGCATCAGCCGCCACCGGTACACCAGACTTTTGAAACTTCTAGATTTGTAATTTGTTCATTTGTACCAAGAATGTATGATTATCATCCTGAATCTATTCCTGCACCTTATAACCACTCGAATATTGATTCTGATGAGGTTCTTTATTATGTTGATGGAGATTTTATGAGTAGAAATCATGTGGATCAAGGATCTATTTCATTGCATCCTGCAGGAATTCCTCACGGGCCACACCCTGGAGCGGCAGAAAAAAGTATAGGTCAAACAAAGACAGATGAATTAGCTGTAATGGTTGATACATTTGCACCACTTAAATTAACAAAAGCAGCCATTGAACTTTCTGATGGAAAGTACCATAAATCATGGCTGGATTAAATAGATATTAGAATGAAAGACGATTTAACAAAAGCAAATAATACAACATATTCTTTAGAAAAAATATTTCCTGATGCACAGGATTTTTTACCACTTTTAGGAACTGATTATGTAGAGTTCTATGTTGGAAATGCCAAGCAAGCAGCACATTTTTATAAAACTGCTTTTGGATTTCAATCTTTAGCTTATGCAGGTTTGGAAACAGGAGTTACTGACAGAACTTCTTATGTTTTGGTACAGGATAAAATCCGTTTGGTATTTACTACTCCTATGCCAGGGGAGAATAATGAAATTTTTGATCACATAAAAAAACATGGTGATGGCGTAAAGGTATTAGCCCTTTGGGTGGATGACGCTACAAAAGCATGGGAAGAAACTACTAAAAGAGGAGCTGAATCTTATTTTGAGCCAAGAACAGAAAAAGATGCAGACGGTGAAGTGATTAAATCTGGAATTAAGATTTATGGAGATACGGTTCATGTTTTTATAGAGCGTAAAAACTATAAAGGAGCTTTCTTGCCAGGATTTGAAAAATGGGAGTCTGATTACAATCCAGAACCAGTTGGGTTGAAATTTATTGACCACATGGTTGCCAATGTGGGTTGGAATGAAATGAATATTTGGGAGAAATTCTATAATGATGTAATGGGATTTGCTAATCTTATTACTTTTGATGATAAAGACATTTCTACTCAATTTACAGCCCTTATGAGTAAGGTAATGACCAATGGAAATGGTAGAATTAAATTTCCAATTAATGAGCCAGCAAAGGGGAAAAAGAAATCTCAGATTGAGGAATATTTAGACTTTTATGATGGGCCGGGAGTACAGCATATTGCAATAGCGACTGATGATATTGTATCCACTGTTGCTGAGATGGCTAAAAGAGGAGTTGAGTTTTTAAAAGTACCATCATCATATTATGATACTGTGCTAGATAGAGTTGGGAAAATAGATGAAGAGATTTTAACCCTTAAAGAGCATGGGGTTTTGGTGGATAGAGATGAAGAAGGGTATTTACTACAAATTTTTACAAAACCATTAACAGACAGGCCAACTTTATTTTTTGAAATTATACAAAGAAAGGGAGCAAAATCATTTGGGAAGGGGAATTTTAAAGCTCTTTTTGAATGTATAGAAGCAGAACAAGCAAGAAGAGGGACATTATAAATTAAACAAAATTATGACACATTTAAAAATAGGAGATAGTGCACCTGCCATTAATTCTGTAGACCAAAATGCTAATGCAATTACATTAGAACAATTTAAAGGAAAGAAAGTGGTACTTTATTTTTATCCAAAAGACATGACACCAGGCTGTACTGTTCAATCTTGTAATTTAAGAGATAATTACAAGTTACTTTTGGATAAAGGATATGTGGTTTTGGGCTGCTCTGCTGATAGTCCAGAAAAACATGTTAAATTTATAGAAAAGCATGATTTACCATTTCCACTTATTTCTGACGAAAGCAAAGAAGTGCTAAACGCTTATGGAGTTTGGGGCCCTAAGAAATTTATGGGTAAAGAATATGACGGAATAAGTAGAACTACTTTTGTTATTGATGAAAAAGGAATAATAGAGGATATTATTGAAAAAGTAAAAACTAAGGAGCATACCAGTCAAATTTTAAAATAAAACTTAAAAAAGTTTCCTAAACACCTCTTCAATCTTTCCGCATTGTACAATTTCAATGTTAAATGCTTTAGCATTAAACTTATTGTATTTGGAAATAATAATTTGCTTATAGCCTAACTTTTCAGCCTCTGCAATACGATTTTCAATTCTGTTTACAGCCCTTATCTCACCAGATAATCCTATTTCACCCGCAAAGCAAGTAAGCATGTCAAGTGCAATGTCTTGATCTGAAGATAGTATAGAACAGACTACTGCCAAATCAATTGCGGTGTCATCAATTTTTATTCCCCCAGTAATATTTAAAAAAACATCTTTTGCCCCAAGCATAAAGCCACATCTCTTTTCCAAAACTGCTAATAGCATGTTCATCCTTTTGGTGTCAAATCCTGTAGCTGACCTTTGAGGATTACCATATACAGCTGAGCTAACTAGAGATTGTATTTCTACTAGAATTGGACGTGCCCCCTCAATAGTAGCTGCAATACCTACGCCACTGGTAGCCTCATCTCTTTCTGATATGAGTATTTCAGATGGATTATTTACTTCTCTTAATCCATTTTGGTTCATTTCATAAACCCCTAATTCAGAAGCTGAGCCAAATCGATTTTTAATAGTTCTTAAAATACGGTAAACATGATTTCTATCTCCCTCAAATTGCAGAACAGTATCAACCATATGTTCTAATATTTTTGGTCCTGCAATGGCGCCATCTTTGTTAATATGACCAATTAAGAAAACGGCTGTTCCAGTTTCTTTGGCATATTTTATAAGTTCTGCTGTACATTCTCTTATTTGAGAAACGCTTCCAGGAGAGGAATCAATATGAGCTGTATGCAGGGTTTGTATAGAATCAATTACTAATATATCGGGTTGTAATTGTTCAATCTGTTTAAAGATATTTTGAGTGGATGTTTCTGTAAGTATATAGCAATGCTCTGAGTTCTTATTGATCCGTTCAGCACGCATTTTAATTTGCTTCTGACTTTCCTCTCCTGAAACATATAATATCCTTTTACTTTTTGAACTTAGTGCAAACTGGAGTAATAAAGTTGATTTTCCTATTCCAGGATCACCACCTAAAAGAACGAGAGATCCTGGCACAATCCCCCCACCCAATACTCTGTTAAGTTCCTTATCCTTAGTCACTATTCGTTTTTCATTGCTGTAGTCAATTTCACTAACCAGATTTGGTGTGTTGACTTTATTGCTTTTATAGCCTCCTTTTGTTTCACTTTCCTTAACAAGTAATTCTTCAACAAAAGTATTCCATTGGTTACATTGGGGGCATTTCCCTAACCATTTTGGAGATTGTGTGCCGCAACTTTGACAAAAAAAAGCAGATTGGATTTTCTTTTTTGCCATTAAGATTTTTTGATTTTATCAATAATAGTAGTACTTGAAAATCCATCTACAAAAGGAACAAGTTTTACCTTTCCACCATTTTGCTGAACAATTTCGTGTCCAACAATAGTTTCAATTTTATAATCACCCCCTTTTGCTAATACATCAGGAAGTAAAGTACTAATAAGTTTTAAAGGCGTGTCTTCAGAAAACAAAACAATAGCATCAACAAAGCTAAGTGCTGCTAATAAAAAAGCTCTTGATTGCTCATCAATAATTGGACGATCTTTACCTTTTAGTTTTTGTATTGATTGGTCAGAGTTTAGCCCAATAATTAGTTTATCCCCTAAATCGGCAGTACGGGCCAATACTTCTATGTGTCCTCTATGGATAATATCGAAACAGCCATTGGTAAAGACTACTTTGTTACCCCCCATTTTCCATTGTTCTACTTGAGATGTTAATGCATCAAGATTATATATTTTACTATTTAGAGTCTTAAGATGTGACATTGCTTTTATTTTTTGATACAAATAAAATAAGCAATCCAATTGATCCCATGATAATGGCAACAAAGGTTTGTGCCGTATGTACAATAAAGGGAAATAACATGGCAGGATTATACTCATTGTAAGGTTTTACACTTAAGGTGCCCTCTGGAACTTGCAAAGCAACTAGCCCAATCATTAACATTAAATGATAGGAGCCTATTCCTCCTGGGGCAGGAATTACCATCCCTATTCCTCCTAAAACAAGTAAAAATAAGCCATCTGAAATTCCTAAATGAGAAGTTTCTGGTATAGCTTGAAAACAAATATAAGTCATCAAAAAATACATAATCCAGATACTAAGAGTGTGAAACCAAAATAAAGTTTTATTTTTCATTTGCTTAATACTTTTAAACCCTTCTTTTAATCCACTGATAAAATTGCTTACTTTTTGATAAAATGGTAATTTCTTAATTCTGTTTTTAAGTAGGTAAATTGTTATCCCTAGTAGTATGATAAATAGAAGTATAATTGATTTTGAATTTGATGATTCAACAGATCCTAAATTTTGATATTCTTTAATAGATCTAATTACTTCATTTGACTTTAAAAGTGCGGCTAAAACCACAAAAATAACAAGGGCAGCAAAATCAATAACTCTTTCAATAAGTATAGTCCCAAAGAGTTTATCAACTGGAATATTATCTGATTTTTTGAGTGATGTACATCTAGAAATTTCGCCGGCTCGTGGTATAAATAAATTGGTAAAATAACCTACAGATACAGCGGATACAGAATTTATTTTAGAAGTTTTATATCCTAAAGAATCAATAAGTACTATCCATCTTAGTCCTCTGTTTACATATGCCCAAGCACCAAAAATCATAGATAAAATAATGTAAATATATTCTACTTTTAATAAATCTCTTTTTAGGCTTTCAGAGTTTTTACCAAAGAAGTAATAAATAATGAACACCATGAATGCAAATGAAGATAGTATTTTAACTAAGTTAAGAATTTTATTTTTATTACTCTTAGTGTTGTTCATGGCTGTAAAACTATAAAATTATATTATCAATTAGACGAACTCCAGAATGATAAGCAGAAATGCTCACAGCATTTTCATTTTCTTCTTCCCAATCCTTAATTGGAAGCATAGTTTTAAGCGCTACAAATTCAGCATATTCTAAAGTAAAGTTTTTCTGTTTTAGAAATTGCTGTTGTATGTGAAATTTTAGTTTATCCACTCCTTTTTCCTTATTTTTTTGACAATAGTTAAGGCAATTATAAATAAGTCTAGCCTCTTTTTTTGCGCTTTCTGAAAGAAGTTTGTTACGGGAACTTTTCGCTAAGCCATTTTCTTCTCTTACCGTTTGAACACCTTCTATGATAGTAGCTGATTGCATCTGTTTTACTAAATCCTTAACTATATATAATTGTTGTAAATCTTTTTGTCCAAAAAAAGCGATTGTTGGATTTATGATGTTCAATAATTTTTCTATTACAGTAGCCATTCCATTAAAGTGGCCTGGTCTAAATTCCCCTTCCATAGCTGTTGCTAACGATCCAAAATCATATGATTTAGCTGTCTCTCCTTGATTGTATAGATCATTGACAGGAGGATTATAAACGATATTACATTTTACTTTTTCTAACTTTTCCAAATCAATAGTTAGGGTGTTAGGGTAGTTGGCTAGATCATTTGGGTTATTGAATTGTGTAGGATTTACAAAAATACTACAAATACTAATGTCACATTTTAGATTTGATTGTTCGATTAAATGCAAATGCCCTTGATGTAAAGCTCCCATTGTGGGTACAAAACCTATTGTTTTTTTATTTCCAAAAGCAGATAAATGCTTTTGTAATTCTTTTTTTGATTTGAAAATAAACATCTATCAGTAGTAAAATTGTACTTGTTGGCGACAAAACTAAGTGAAAAGCTTTGATGTTTAGCTTTTTTTTCTATATTTTTGCATACTAATAAATTTATCAATGGGAAAGAAGAGAGTATTGTATGTTTCGCAGGAGATAGTTCCTTACACAGGGGAAACAACAATGGGTGAAGTGGCGAGTCTACTCCCTCAAAAAACACAAGAAAAGGGCAAAGACATCAGAATGTTCTTGCCAAAGTTTGGAACTATAAATGAAAGAAGACATCAATTGCATGAAGTGATTCGTCTTTCAGGGATGAATTTGATTATTGATGATTTTGACCATCAGTTAATTATTAAAGTAGCATCAATTCAAAAATTGAGAATGCAAGTTTACTTTATTGACAATGATGAATATTTCTTTACCAAACATATGTTTAATAATGAGGATGGGAGTTTTATGTCTAATAATGATGAACGTATGATTTTCTATTGTAAGGGAGTAATTGAAACAGTGCGTAAGTTGGGCTGGAAGCCTGATGTTATCCATTGTCAAGGTTGGTTCACTTCTTTAGTGCCAATGTACATCAAGAAATTATATGCTGGCGATCCTCTTTTTGAGGATGTAAAAGTAATTTATTCGGTATTCGATAATACCTATGATGGTGTGTTGAGTACGACTATAACTGACAAGTTATTATTTGAAAATTTAGAAGAAAAAGATGTAGCTATGTTGCAAGAATCAAACATAAATAATTTGCATAAACATGCTATTGATTATGCTGATGCTGTTGTGCAGGCAAGTGCAGATATTGAAAAAGAGGTGTTGGATTATATTAAAACTTCAGAAAAGCCGTTCATGGAATATCCTGGGGCGGAAGATTATATTGACGCTTATCAGGATTTTTACGAGCAATTTATTGAAGTAGAGGAAGTAGCCACCATAGAAAAATAACAAATGAATAGAATCATATCATTAAGCCTAATTATTGGTTTAATAGCTGCATCTTGTACTGACTCGAACACAATTGGTCTTGAAGTACAACCAACATCAGACAATATAATAATAAGCAGTGCTAATTTTGAGGGCATAAGTTCAGCTACCGAATCGGAAGATTCTTTGCGTACTGATGAAGCTCTTAATTTGATTTTGGGGGAAATAGATGATCCTGTTTTTGGTTATGATAGAGGGAGCTTTTTTACTCAAGTGTTACTTACTGAAAATAATATTGACTTAGGCGATTATAATGATTTAGTAATCGATTCATCTTTTTTAAGTTATACTTATTCTGGCTACTATGGAGATATTAATGAATTTAATAAAGTATCGGTGCATGCTTTAGAAACAGGAATAAATAACTGGCAAGGGATCTTTAAGGATTCTATTTATTATTCAAATTTTTCAGATTGGGATGCTGCTATTGGCGATTGGGCAGGTGATTTTACAGTTACTGATAAAGATTCTGAAAACCCTATGCTAAAGATTAAATTGCATAGCTATCCTTATGTTGATGATTTTTTGAATGCAGCTATAAACCTTGGTGAAAATCATTTGGTTGATAATGAAGCTTTTTTGAAATATTTTTTAGGATTTTATGTGTATGTGAATCAATTTGACTCAGAACAGTCAAATACAATGCTGTATTTAAACCCTTCAGGATCGAATTCTAAATTTTCAATCTATTATCATGATATAAACGAACCAGATTCTGTATTAACATTAGATTTTAGTGTTGATGGTGATGCAGCTCGTATTAATTACTTTGATGAAATTTTTGATGATCCATTGCAACAGCAAATACTAGAGGATACCTCAAGAATCTATATTCAGTCTATGGCTAACTTTAAAACTAAAATTATTGTAGGGGATTTAGCTGTTCTTAAAGATACTTTAAAAGGGAAGGCTGTCAATAAGGTAACTATGAGTTTTGATGTGGAAGCAGGTTCGACAAGTGAATATGCTGCACATGATAAATTATTTTTAGTGCGAGTGAATGAGGAAGGTAATAATGTGTTTTTGACGGATTATACTATTGAGGGTGAAACCCATTTTGGCGGAAGGTTAGAAGATGATAAGTACGAGTTCAACATTACTCGGTATTTCTATCAATTGTTAAATAATGACGCTTACACGAACGATTTGTATTTATTACCTGCTGGTGCTGCTGTAAATGCAAACAGAACCATTCTTAACAAGGATATTAAATTGACCATTCACTATTCAGAATTATAAAATATGTGCGGAATTGTAGGTTATGTAGGTGATAAACAAGCTTATCCTATTATCATTAAAGGATTAAAGCGTTTAGAATACAGAGGGTATGATTCTGCTGGAGTTTCCATAGGAAATAAAGATGGAATTTTAGTATTAAAAGAAAAAGGAAAGGTTGCCGATTTAGAAGCTTATGCAGCTGATAGGGATAGTACTGGTTCAATTGGAATAGGGCACACTAGGTGGGCAACACATGGAGTTCCTAATCAAGTAAATGCGCATCCACATCTTTCGGGTGACGGGAAGTTATCATTAATTCATAATGGGATTATTGAAAATTATGATTCTATAAAACAAACATTAATAAGCAAGGGACATACTTTTAAAAGTGATACTGATACTGAGGTATTAGTGCATTTGATTGAGTATTTTAAGGAAAAGGAACAAGTAAATCTTTTTGAGGCTGTGCGTTTAGCTTTAAATCATGTAGTTGGTGCCTATGCTATTATAGTTATGGAACAGGGAATAAATAATGAATTTATTGCTGCTCGAAAGGGGAGTCCTTTGCTTATAGGAATAGGTAAGGGAGAGTATTTTGTTGCTTCTGATGCCAGCCCTATTGTTGAATATACTAGAGAGGTAGTTTATCTTGGTGATGGTGAGATAGCTCGCATTAACAAAGATGAAGAACTTGATATTAAAACGATAGCTAATATGTCTAAAACACCTTTTATTGAGGAGCTGGAACTTAGTTTAGAAGCTATTGAAAAAGGAGGATTCTCTTCTTTTATGTTAAAAGAAATATTTGAACAACCTAAAAGCGTAATAGATACTTTAAGGGGGAGAATTAACCCTGAAACCAAAGAAATAACTTTAGGAGGAATTTCGGACTATGAGCAAAAGATAATGAATGCGGATCGTATTATTATTGTTGCTTGTGGTACTTCTTGGCATGCAGGATTAATTGGAGAATATTTATTTGAGGATTTAGCTAGAATATCTGTTGAGGTGGAGTATGCTTCTGAATTCAGATATCGTAATCCTATTATTAATGAAAATGATGTGGTATTAGCTATTTCACAATCAGGAGAAACAGCCGATTCTTTAGCTGCTTTAGAATTAGCAAAAGAAAAAGGAGCTACTCTTTTAGGAATTTGTAATGTGGTTGGTTCTTCTATTCCTAGGTTAACGCATGCAGGAAGTTATACCCATGCAGGGCCTGAAATTGGTGTAGCCTCAACTAAAGCATTTACTACTCAGATTATTGTACTTACTTTAATGGCAATTAAAATGGCACATAAAAAAGGGACGATTACAATGAAGAAATATCATGAGATTATTACTGAACTTGAGCTCATTCCTGAGAAAATAGAAAAAATACTGAAGAAAAATGATCAGATTGAGAAGATAGCGGCAGAATTTAAAGATGCAACAAATTTTTTATATTTAGGTAGAGGTTATAATTTCCCAGTTGCTTTGGAAGGGGCCCTAAAGCTAAAAGAAATATCCTATATACATGCGGAAGGGTACCCGGCTGCCGAGATGAAACACGGACCTATTGCTTTGATTGATGATGAAATGCCAATAGTAATTATTGCAACTAAAAAAGGGAATTACGATAAGGTGCTAAGTAATATCCAGGAAGTAAAAGCAAGAGGAGGAAGGTTAATTGCTATAGTGACGGAGGGGGATAAAACGGTTAAAGAACTAGCAGATTACTGCATTGAAGTTCCTGATTGTTTGGATGAGTTATCTCCTTTGCTTACCAATATACCTTTGCAATTATTGTCCTATCATATTGCATTAATGAGAGGCTGTAATGTTGATATGCCAAGAAATTTAGCGAAAAGTGTTACTGTTGAGTAGGTTTGAGTCCAACATTTAGATTAGAATAATTATTTATTAAATTTTGAGTATTAAGGTGACTACAATATGTAATCACCTTTTCACTTTTACCATTTATTAATTCATACACATACTTATCTTTTCTTATTCTATCATCACCTACAATTTTTAGGTTGAAGTGAATTATTATATTATGTGTATTGTTATTTTTATTCCACTTTATTACAATTTTATTTATGTGTTTATTGATAAAACTTTTCCTTTCTTCAAAAGTGTTATAGTTTTTTATTTCATTATAGTGTTTATTCCAATCTGTTAACCAATCATACCACAATATTCCTTTTTTGATTTCTAATATATCTTTAGACTTAGATTGTATATTATCTTCTATTTCTAATACTTTATTATCATATCTAAGTAATAAATTTTTCATTTCATCTTTAGTGATAACATCTAAATCATAATCAGTTTCTCTATTGATTTTACTGATTTTAATATTCCTAATTTGTTTAAGATATTTTTTAATCAATTTCTCATACTCTACAATCTTATCCTTAGGAACATTTCTTTCTTCAATCTTTTTAGGTAATACTGAATTTTTGTATTGTGTTTTAATAGTGTCACTATCTTTAAATGTTTTTAGTATTTCTTCCCAAACTAAATTTTCAACTTTCTGTAAGTGAATATATTTACTTATTCCTTTTCCACACTTTACAAATCTATCATCATCAACTTTCCAATTCTTAGTACTATAATCACAATGATAAACACCCCAATTTTTTTGTTTATTAAAATTAACTTTCATTTTATTTCCACAATGACCACAATAAGTTAAATCCTTAATAAGATAATTATGTTTGGTTTTTGAATTTTTATTTCTTTCAGTACTCCATTTACCAACTACTAATTGGACTTCATTAAATAATTCATTACTTATGATTATAGGTGTCTTAGTTTCAATAGTTACACATAATCCTTTCTCAAAACATTCTTCTTTAGATAGATTTTTCTCTAATTTTTGTGATACAATATGTTTTCCTATATATTTTGTACTTCTTAATATATTTCTAATAGTTTGACAATTCCACAAACCACTTTTAGTTTTTGGACTTTTAATATTCTCTTTATTTAGATATTCAACTATTTCTTTAGTAGTACTTCCATTTTTACACATTTCAAATATTATTCTAACATATTTTGATGTAATTCTATCTATCTTAATATCTCCATTATGATTTCCTCTCTTATAACCAAATGGATAAGTTCCTCCAATCTGTAAACCTGTCATACCTTAGTGGAGACTTTTGTAAAATTATAACTATATAACTT
>JACNFT010000033.1 GCA_014384505.1 Cryomorphaceae bacterium
GTAATATCACCTCCTCTATTTATTTTATGAAAAGTTGCTCCTCTACTTTTTAGGTAATCTTCATTTACCAAAAGATTTTTTTCATCTCCACTTTTCCCCAATGTATATACATGAGGATGTTCGCAAAAAATTAAATGATTTTTGGTTGCAACCGTTTTATTTTCTTTTCGGTTGGATGATTTTACGGCTAATATTTCTGCAAATAGTTCTTCTTGATAGTCCCAGCATTTTTTGTAATCAATCAGTCCTAAATCCTTAAATGATACTTTCTTGTTCATTATATTTTAGCAAGTTCCCCTTTTAAAAAGTCGATAACATCTATCTCAATAGCATCTACATTATTCATCTCCGAAAGGTACCAGCTTGTCCAATCTCCCACACTAATATGATACAGCGAATTTTCAATTAAAGAATCGCCTTTACTCCATATTTCACTGATATTACTTGTAAACTTTGAAATCACCTTTTTATTAATATCCATTCTTATTTGGTTACGATCGTAATCGCATTTATTACGGAAATAAACAACTGCTAAATCATCAACATTGGTACGCCAACCCAATAATTCATTATGATTCATTTCAGGAACAACATTATGCCAGCCAAGCATTTTACTATTTTCATTTAATTGCTGACGGAAACGAACAGCTACACCTTCAAATCCCTTAGCTACATAAATAACTGGAGTTTGTTTGTACATTTTTTTTGCCAAATTCATTGCTTGTTTTTGGATATCCATTTTTTCTGTATCAATTAAGGTAATTGCTTTATCAAAGTCTGATTTAAAAGAATCGTCAATAATCCCATAATGATTTAACATAAAGAATAGTTCAGTAAATGCATAGCCAAACATAGCTCTTGGGGGCTGATTTCCTGGAATAATTATGTTGTTGTACTTGTTTTCTTCAGCAATAGTTTTTAATTTTCCGCCAGAAGTAATTACTGCAATTTCTGCTCCTCTTGCTTGGCATTTTTCTAAAGCATAAAGGGTTTCTTCTGTATTTCCTGAATAGGAATTGGCAATAACAAGTGTATGTTCATTCACGAAATTAGGAATGCTATAGTCTTTTGTTGCAGCAATAGGAATATTTACTTTTGACGAAATAATATCACTTACAATTGTTCCTCCAATTCCAGAACCACCCAATCCACAAATCAAAATATTTCTGATTTCTTTAGTATAAGGAGATAAAGTTGTATTGTTTGCAATCTCAATTGCTTCTCTTAAATGATTGCTAAAATCATTTATATAATCGTTCATTTTCATCTTAAATATTTTTATAATTTGATATTAAAATTGGCTTGTTAAAAGAAGTCGAAAATACGAAATAATAGGATAATAGAATTCCTATCTTTGCAAAAAATTTAACACATGACCAGAGTACTTTCCGAGCAAGAAATAGTGAGAAGAGAATCCTTACAAAAATTAAGAGATTTAGGAGTTGATCCTTATCCAGCTGACCTATTTGATGTAAATACAACTTCAAAACAGATTAAGGAAAAATACAAGGAAGGTGAGGAGTTAAATGTAGTGATTGCGGGGAGATTGATGAGTAGAAGAATTATGGGTAAAGCTTCTTTTGCTGAGTTACAGGATAGTGATGGAAAAATTCAAATTTATGTAAATAGAGATGAAATTTGCGAAACAGAGGATAAAACCATGTACAATACAGTTTTTAAAAAATTATTGGATATTGGTGATATTATTGGAATTACAGGAACTGTTTTTATTACTAAAGTTGGAGAGATATCAGTAAAAGTAAAAGAGTTAAAGGTCCTTACAAAATCCTTACGCCCTTTGCCTTTACCAAAGGTAGATGCTGACGGAACGGTGCATGATGCCTTTACTGACCCAGAAAAAAGATACAGACAGAGATATGTAGATTTAGTAGTAAATCCTGAAGTGAAAGACGCTTTTATTAAGCGTACAAAACTAACGAATTCCATGCGTGAGTTTTTGAATAAGAAAGAATACCTAGAAGTTGAAACGCCAATTTTACAACCGCTTTATGGTGGGGCTGCTGCTCGTCCGTTTAAAACCCATCACAATACTTTGGATATGGAGCTATACCTTAGAATTGCGAATGAATTATATTTAAAACGATTGGTTGTAGGTGGTTTTGATGGCGTATATGAGTTTTCAAAAGATTTCAGAAATGAAGGAATGAGTCGTTTTCATAACCCTGAATTTACACAAATGGAATTATATGTTGCCTACAAGGATTATGCTTGGATGATGGACTTAGTAGAAGAAATGGTAGAGAAAATTGCTATGGATTTACACGGAAAAACAGAAATACAGGTTGGTGATAATTTAATCAATTTTCAAAGACCTTGGAAGCGTTATACTATGTATGAGGCGATAGAGCATTTTACAGGAATTGATATTTCAAAAATGGATGAGGCTACTATGGCTGAAACTGCTAGAAAATTAGGAGTTGATGTAGATAAAAGCATGGGTAGAGGTAAATTAATTGATGAGATTTTTGGAGAAAAATGTGAAGGACAATTAATACAGCCCACTTTTATTACGGACTATCCTGTTGAGATGTCGCCATTGGCAAAAAAACACAGAGAGCATGAAGGTTTGGTAGAGCGTTTTGAAGCGATTTGTAACGGAAAAGAAATCTGCA
>JACNFT010000003.1 GCA_014384505.1 Cryomorphaceae bacterium
CTGATTCTTCTGGGTTTATTTATGATGCTAACGGAATTGATGCTGAGAAATTAGCATTTGTAATGGAGCTTAAAAATGTAAGAAGAGGAAGAATTAAGGAATATGCTGATAAATTTGATTGTGAATTTCATGCAGGAGCAAGGCCATGGTCAGTAAATTGTGATATTGCTTTACCTTGTGCTACTCAAAATGAATTGAATGAAGCAGAAGCAAAAACTTTGGTAGCTAACGGATGTATGTTAGTTTCTGAGGGAGCTAATATGCCAACAACTCCTGAGGCGGTTGAGGTGTTTCAAAATGCAAAAATTTTATTTGCTCCTGGTAAAGCTTCTAATGCTGGTGGGGTAGCTACTTCAGGTTTGGAGATGAGTCAAAATTCATTGAGAATGAACTGGACTAGAGAAGAAGTAGATGCTAAGTTGAAACAAATTATGCAAGAAATTCATGCTTCATGTGTGGAATATGGTACTGAAGGTAATCATGTTGATTATGTAAAAGGAGCTAATATTGCAGGATTTGTAAAAGTAGCTGACGCTATGTTGGATCAAGGAGTAGTGTAGTTTATAGTATATAGTATATTTAGAAAGGAGGCTTTTGCCTCCTTTTTTTATTTGTGTACTTTTGCTTTCCCAAAAAATAAAATTATGTTAGGAAAATTCCAAAAGCAGTTACAAGATGAATTGGCAAATATTAAAGAGGCTGGTTTGTATAAAAAAGAAAGAATAATTACCAATCCTCAAGGAGCAAGCATTCGTGTAAGCACGGGTGAAGAAGTATTGAATTTTTGCGCAAACAATTATTTAGGATTGTCATCTCATCCTGATGTAATTCAAGCAGCCAAGGATGCTTTGGATACGCATGGTTACGGTATGTCATCTGTTCGTTTTATTTGTGGTACGCAAGATATTCATAAAAATTTAGAAAAAAAGATTTCTGAATTTTTAGGAATGGAGGACACTATATTGTATGCAGCAGCTTTTGATGCTAATGGAGGGCTTTTTGAGCCTTTGTTTGGTAAGGAAGATGCTATTATTTCTGATTCTTTAAATCATGCTTCCATTATTGATGGGGTTCGCCTATGTAAGGCTGCTCGTTATCGTTATGCCAATAATGATATGGAGGATTTGGAAGCGCAATTGATAAAAGCACAAGACCAAAGAAATAGAATAATTGTTACAGATGGTGTATTTTCTATGGATGGCTATTTAGCTCAATTGGATAAAATTTGTGATTTGGCCGAAAAATATGATGCCTTGGTAATGGTGGATGATTCTCATTCTACAGGTTTTGTAGGGAAAACAGGTAGAGGAACACACGAACATTGTGGTGTTATAGGCAGGGTTGATATTATTACTTCAACTTTAGGAAAAGCATTAGGAGGTGCAATGGGTGGTTTTACTTCAGGTAAAAAGGAAGTAATTGATATTTTACGTCAAAGATCCCGCCCTTATTTGTTTTCTAATTCTTTGGCGCCATCAATTGTTGGAGCAGCTGATAAGGTTATTGATTTATTAAGTAATACTACTACTTTGCGTGATAAGTTGGAAGAAAACACAAGTTATTTCAGGCAAAAAATGATTGAAGCTGGTTTTGATATAAAAGAAGGAGTGCATGCAATAGTACCTGTAATGCTGTATGATGCAAAACTTTCACAGGTAATGTCAGATAAATTATTGGCAGAAGGAATTTATGTAATTGGCTTTTTCTTTCCAGTTGTACCGAAAGATCAAGCTAGAATTAGAGTCCAAATTTCTGCTGCACACACTCGTGAAAACTTAATGAAAGCCATAGCAGCTTTTACTAAAATTGGGAAGGAATTAGGGGTTATATAAAGGTTATAAACAATAATAGTTAATAATATTTTGCAGAATAGTAAAAAAGTGTAATTTTGCAACCCTTTTATTAAGGACTAAATAAACATATATACAGTGGATACATTAAGTTACAAAACATTATCAGCAAATAAAGAAACAGCAAACAAAGTATGGTTTGTTGTTGATGCTGAAGGACAAGTTCTTGGAAGAATGGCATCAAAAATTGCTAAAATTCTAAGAGGAAAATACAAAACAAATTTTACTCCTCATGCGGATTGTGGTGATTACGTTATCGTAATTAATGCAGGAAAAATCGTAATGACAGGAAATAAAATGGAAGATAGAAGAATCTTTTCTCATACAGGATATCCTGGTGGACAAAAAAGAATTTCTCCTTCTGCAATGTTAGCAAAAGACGAAACATCAGTTGTAAAACATGCAGTTAGAGGAATGTTACCTAAAAATAAATTAGGTGCAGCTATCTTAAAAAACTGTTATATTTATGCAGGTACTGAGCATGAGCAAGAAGCTCAGAAACCAACAAATCTTAACTTAAACGACTTAAAATAATCATGGATACAATTCACACAATTGGTAGAAGAAAAGCATCTGTTGCTAGAATCTACATGTCACAAGGAAAAGGAAATATTACTGTAAATGGTAAAGACTTTAAAGAGTATTTCCCTGTTGATACTATGCAGTACAAATTAGAACAACCTTTTAAAACAGCTGATTTATCAGGCAAGTTTGATGTAAAAGTAAATGTTGATGGAG
>JACNFT010000043.1 GCA_014384505.1 Cryomorphaceae bacterium
GATTATTCTTACCGTCATACTGATCCTTTCCAAGGTTCGCATACTATTGGAGCTAGGATTAATTTATAAAATAAAAAAACAACATATAATGTTTAAAAAGGAAGGTAACTTCCTTTTTGTGCGTTTATAAGCATAAGAATTATGAGGATAATATATTTATCACAAGAAGGTTATGATAACCTAAAAACCGAATTACAGAATCTAAAGTCAGTAGATAGACCTAGAATAATTAATCAAATTTCTGAAGCAAGAGATAAAGGAGATTTGTCAGAAAATGCAGAGTATGATGCTGCAAAAGAAGCTCAAGGGTTATTGGAAGCAAGAATTGCAAAATTAGAAAATGATGTAGCTAATGCAAGAGTTCTAGATCATCAGGATATGGATACTTCAACTGTGCATTTATTAACTAAAGTAACCATTAAAAATATGGCTAGTGGTATGGAAATGACTTATGCTATTGTTTCAGAAGCTGAAGCAGACTTAGCTGCTAAGAAAATTTCGGTTACTTCACCTATAGGAAAAGGTTTGTTAGGAAAAGCAGTAGGTGATATTGCTGATATTGAGGTGCCAAATGGCATCATACATTTCGAGATTATTAAAATTACAACACTTTAATGGCTAGTATATTTTCAAAAATAATAAATGATGAAATTCCTGCCTATAAAATTTTAGAGAATGAAAACTTTTTAGCTTTTTTGGATATTTTTCCCTTAGCAAAAGGACATGTCTTAGTTATTCCAAAAAAGGAAATTGATTATCTATTTGATATTTCTTCAGATGAATATGGGGAACTTTGGAAGTTCGCACGACAAGTTGCTAAAGCAATGGATAAGGTAATTGACTGTAAGCGTATAGGAGTTGCAGTTATTGGCCTAGAAGTTCCTCATGCTCATATCCATTTAGTGCCTTTGAATAATGTTTCAGATATTAATTTTGAACGTCCTAAATTAAGTTTCTCAGAAGAGGAAATGAATGAAGTTGCCCAAAAGATTCGTAAGGCAATTGAATAACTATTTTTTTTGTTTATCAGGGTTGTCTTTCAAAAAAGCATCCCAGCCCGTATAGCTTTTACCTCCTTTAGTAGGATTTCTTTGAAAATAATGACAAACGGCAGCAGCTAAACCATCTGTAGCGTCCAAATGTTTTGGCATTTCTTTAATATTTAGTAAGGATTGTAACATGGCAGCAACTTGTTCTTTGCTTGCTGTTCCTCTTCCAGTTATTGCCATTTTTATTTTCTTAGGAGCATATTCAAAAATAGGAACATCCCGGTAAAGTGCTGCTGACATGGCAACCCCTTGAGCTCTCCCTAGTTTTAGCATAGATTGAACATTCTTACCAAAGAAGGGTGCTTCAACTGCAAATTCATCAGGTTTATATTCGTCAACTAATTGCAGGGTGCGTTCAAATATTCTTTTCAATTTTAATTCGTGCGAACCTAATTTCGATAAATGCAGTACTCCCATTTGGATAAGTTCCATTTTATTTCCTTTAATATGAATTAATCCATATCCCATAATGGTTGTTCCAGGATCTATTCCTAATATGATTTTATCAGTTTGCAATTGTTATCTTTGTAATTAAAATTGTACAACAAAACTAAGCAATGCTAACCAGAAAAACGATTGGCTTTCTAATAAAAATTGGAATTGTGGCTTTAGCCCTTTTCTTCTTGTATCAGCAACTTAACCTAAAAAGTGGGGTTGACAAGCATAGTGTAGATGATATAATTGCTAAACTTAAAGGAAATTATATTATTGTTATTGTAGTTGTTTTTATGATGTTTTTAAATTGGTTTTTGGAAGCATTAAAATGGCGTTTCTTAATTGCTAAGATTGAGAAAGTGTCAATTAAACGTTCACTAAGAGCAATCTTTTCAGGAATTACTGTTTCAGCTTTTACTCCTAACAGGGTGGGTGAATATGGCGGAAGAGTTTTCTGCTTAGATAAAGCGGACAGAATTCAAGCTGTACTCATTACGGTTATTGGTTCTATGGCACAACTATTGACGACTATTATTTTTGGTTCTATTGGGTTGTTGTACTTACCTACCTATCAATCAGATTTCTCTTTATTTTTCGATAAAGTTAGTTTTGCTTATCCTGTTTTTGCCTTTATTCTTATTTTATTGAATGGATTGTTGATTTTACTATTTCTGAATGTTTCTGTTCTTACAAATGTATTAACTAAGATTTCATTTTTAAAGAAATTTGAAAAATACAATGGTGTGTTTTCTTTTTACTCTTTTGAAGAATTGTTAAAAGTACTTGGGTATTCTGTAGCAAGATATGTTGTATTTACTACTCAGTTTTTTATCCTTTTACAATTGTTTGATGTGCAAATACTATATGCTGATGCTATTATACTTATCATGTCTATGTTATTTGTTATTTCAGTAATTCCTACTATTGCAATTACTGAAATTGGGGTTAGAGGTTCGGTTGCCTTATTTCTTTTTGGTTTAGTTTCAGCCAACACAGTCGGTATTTTATCGGCTACATTTGTCCTTTGGATAATTAACTTATTAATTCCATCTCTTATTGGTGTTGTTTTTATTTTTACTCTTAAATTCTTTAGGAAATAATGCAGATAGATGTTATCCAACTAATAGTACTGGTTATTTTATTTCTGTATTTGTTACTTATCCTAAAGTATTGGATAGGTTGGATAAAAAATAAAGCTACTGGTGTTAGTCATTTCCTACCTAAAGTATCTGTTATTATCGCACTGCGGAATGAAGAGGATCAAGTTATTCATTTGCTTTCTGAACTTAAAAAACAAGTTTATCCTATTGATAAGTTGGAGTTTATTTTGGTGAATGATCACTCAACTGATTCTACTTTAGAGTTATTAGAGAATTCAGCAATTGACAACTTGAGAGTTGTAAATATGCCTAATGGTATTTTTGGTAAAAAAAATGCAATTGCTAAAGCAATGAAAGAGGCTAAAGGTGAAATTATTTTAGCCTCTGATGCGGATTGTAGTTTTACTGCTCTTTGGGTACATACTATGGTTGCCTATTTTGCTAATAAAAATATAAAATTGGTTTCTGGTCCTGTTTCCTGTCATAAACAAAAAGGTATTTTCTTAGGATTACAAACTTTAGAATTTATCTCCTTAATTGGGAGTGGGGCTGGGGCTATTGGTGTTAAAAATGCAATTTTTTGTAATGGAGCTAATATGGCCTATCGTAAAGCTGATTTTTTGGAATTGAACAATTTTGAAAATGATGAGGCTGTAAGTGGTGATGATGTTTTTCTTTTGCATAGCGTAAAAGAAAAATACAAGGATGCTATAGCATTTGCAAAAGATGAAAATGCTATTGTACTTACTGATGCTGTACAAACTGCTAAAGGTTTTATTAATCAAAGAAAAAGATGGACGGCTAAGACTAGTGGGTACAAAGATTTTGCAAGCATATATGCTTCTTTTTTAGTGTTATTTACCAACCTTTCATTAGTGTTTTTATTTGTGGGATATCTTTATTCAGATGCTTATTTTCATTTATTCCTGTTGTTTTATGCGTTAAAATTTGCTGTTGATTTATTACTTTTATTTCCAGTACTTTCATTTTTTAAACGTAAGGATTTACTGAAATGGATATTGCCCTTTGAATTATTCTATGCTTTTTATATTGTTTTAATTGTTGTTTTGTCATTTACAAAATCCTTCGAATGGAAAGGAAGAATACACAAGAAATAGATGAAAGCAAATTCTTTAAATATCTTGGCATGGAAAAAATTAAGAAAAGATAAATTATCATTTTTAGCTTTAGTCTTCATTTTTTTATGTGTGTTGTTGGGGGTTTTTGCGGTTGTTTTGAGTCCTGATAGCACCCCAATGGCAAATGAAATGCACATTGAATTGGCTACTCAGAAACCACTTACTAAAATCCTCTTTTTAGAAATTCCTAAACAAGATATAGAGCAAGTTTCTTTTATGGAAGGGCTATTTATTGGAAAGCCTTCTACAGTAAACAGAATTCCAATTGATAAATATACTGCTATTAAAAATGGAGTTACCTACTTTCCTTATCAATCTGAATTTATGCAAACCTTTATAGGCAGTTATAATATAAAAAGTCAAACCTTTTATTTTGGGACAGATATATACGGAAGAGATTTATTGAGTCGAATACTAAATGGAATTCGTATTTCTTTATCAGTCGGTTTTATAGCTGTATTTATATCTTTATTTATTGGTATCACTTTAGGATTAATTGCAGGTTATTTCAGAGGAAAAACAGATGATATAATTATGTGGTTTGTTAATGTAGTTTGGTCTATCCCCACCTTACTCATGGTAATTGCCATAACTTTAGCATTAGGAAAAGGTTTTTGGCAAGTATTTGTTGCAGTTGGCCTTACCATGTGGGTGGAGGTTACCCGTATTGTTAGAGGACAAGTATTATCGATTAGAGAATTAGAATATGTAGAAGCAGGAAAAGCCCTAGCATATAAACCATTTAGAATAATTTTCAAACACATATTACCAAATGTAATTGGGCCAGTTATTGTAATTTCGGCAGCCAATTTTGCTGCTGCAATTTTGATAGAAGCTGGGCTTTCCTTTTTAGGAATTGGCGCACAACCACCTATTCCAAGTTGGGGTGGAATGATTAAAGATCATTATAGCTATATAATTATGGATAAAGCCTATTTGGCTATTATTCCAGGTATGGCAATTATGAGTTTGGTATTGGCTTTTATGTTATTAGGTAATGGTTTACGTGATGCATTTGATGTTAAAAATTAAAATAAACAAAATTTCATAACTAGATAAATAAGTATACTTTTACCGCTCATTTTTAAAAATAAATAAAATAATGGATATAGTTTTTGCAGCTTTATTAATTTTCTCACTTAAGTTGGCTGATACAAGTTTAGGTACTATTCGTGCACTTTTGGTAACTAGAAATAAGCCAATGTATGCTGCTTTGGTTGGCTTACTAGAATCGGGAATTTGGATTGTAGCTATTTCACAAGTTATAAAGGACATTGATGATCCCGTACTTATTGCTGCTTATGCGACAGGTTTTTCAGCTGGTATTATCTTTGGCTCTTATATAGAGCGTATGGTTGGGGTAGGTAATATTATTGTGCGGGTTTTTTGTCCTTCAAATTCTTCTTCAGTGGCAGAAAAATTAAGGGAGAATGGCCATGGAGTTACTGTAATTGATGGACAGGGTAAAGATGGCCCAGTTAAAGTTTATTTGTGTATTATCAAAAGGAGAAAGTTAAAATCAGTACTTAAGATGATTGAGGAAATAAACCCAAATGCTTATATTACTACAGATATGGCAAACCCAACTTCACTTAAGAATTAAATTTGCGTTGAAACAAAAAAGCCTACTCAATTTTGAGAAGGCTTTTAATTTTATAATACATAATGCTAAAAATCGTACAGATTAGCAAATATATTTCTAGAATGGTAAATCATCATCTTCTGATGCAGGTGCGTTAAATGCAGGTGCTGCATCCATTTCTTGGCTTCCAGCTGCTTGACTTTCAATTCTCCAAGCATCAATGTTATGAAAATATTTTCCGTTATATTCTCTTGAAGATAAGTTAAAAGAAACCTCAACTTGGTCTCCTTCATTGTGATGGTTTAACATTTCAATTTTATCTTCTCCAAATAACTGAAAACAAACTTCAGGATTATATTGAGCGCCAGTATCTATTAGGAAAGATTGTTTTTTCCATTCTTTCCCTGCTTTTGACGTTCCGCTTTCTACGCTTAATTTTCTACTTAATTTTCCTTTTACTGATAAGCTCATCTTTTATATTTTAAATTAGGAGTACAAAATTAAATAAAAAAAGGGCTAAAAAATCTTTAAAGCCCCTTTTGTGTGTAAATGTTAAAAAATAATATCTTTGCCGTCCTTTAATGCGGGTGTGGCGGAATTGGTAGACGCGCTAGACTTAGGATCTAGTGCCGCAAGGTGTGAGAGTTCGAGTCTCTCCACCCGTACAAAAAGTGGAATTCTAATGTTAAACTAGAATTCCACTTTTTTAGTTTTATAAGATTAAATTGATAACAACCAATTTATACTATGGCCTTAAATAAGAGTTCTGGATAAATTCGTTATCGGTTAGGGTAAGTAAAAAAGTATGTAAATAATCTTTTTCATCCTGACTTAACCCCAGTGGCAGTATTAAAGAACTCTTGTTTACATGACTTTTACCTCCTGAATCATAATGTTCTATCACTTGTTTTAAAGTTTTTATACTCCCATCATGCATGTACGGAGTTGTAACTTCTATATTTCTTAAAGTTGGGACTTTGAATAAGGCAATATCATTAGAATCTTTACTAAATCTAAATCTTCCATCATCCGCATAACTTAAATACAAGCCGTTATTTTCAAAACTATAGTTGGTGAAATTAAAACCATTATGACAGGATGAACATTTCAGTTTATCACTGAAAAATAGTTCCATTCCTTTTTTCTCTTGGGTGTTTAATTTTTCTTTTTTATTAACGTACTTGTCGTATTTACTATTTCCACTAATTAGTGTTCTTTCAAACAAGCTAATTGATCGAGTTATTACATAATAGTCAGGTGCTCTATTGTAAGCTTCCATAGCCATTTTCACATATGACGAATCTTTTTCAAGTAGTTTACCTATATCAACAATATTATGATTGAATTCATTTTCTTCTTGAATTGGAACCAAAACTTGCATTTCTAGTGTTGGGACTCCTCCTTCCCTTAGCAAATAAGGATGGTATGCCACATTGGCCAAACTAGGAGCATTTCTTTTTCCTGGCCTGTTTTTTATTCCTGGGCTAAATGCTCTATTATCACTAAAGGCTAATTCAGGTAAATGACAACTCGCACAACTAATGGAAGAATCTAAAGATAAAATATTATCGTAGAATAATTTCTTTCCTAATTCCCATCTAGCTTGAGTGAATTCATTTCCTTCAGGATGATTTACTAAGGGAAAATGCGTGGGAATTTTTGTGATTGAATATTTTTCACCTTCTAGTTTTATGAATACCGAACAAGCACCAAGAACAACTAATATTATTAGGTAGTTTAAACTTAGTAGTATCTTCTTCATTAAATCTTAAAAGGGGCTTGCATATCTTGGATCACTAGTCATATCAGTGTCTGTTAATGTTTTTAGAAAAGCCACTAAATCAGCCTTATCTTGAACAGTTAATAACAAGCCAGTTGCTCGTGTGTTTTCCAAAGCTGGATCGATTGTGGATGAAGAAACTAAACCCTCATTATAATGATTCACAACTTCTTCTAAGCTGCTAAAGCGACCATCATGCATGTACGGAGGTGTTAATTCAATATTTCTTAAAGTAGGTACTTTAAATTTAGCTCTATCTAAAGGATTTAAAGTCACTTTCATTCTTCCATCATCCATAAAGTCTGCATCAGCATCTAATCCATTGTTCATGTAAAGATCATTTTCAAAATTGTTTCCTGAATGACAATGCACACAATCTGCACCAGAAGTGGCTGGAAAAAACGGATTATATTCTTCAAAAAATAAATCTCTCCCTCTTTGCTCAGAAAGAGAAAGTACTAATTCTTCTCTTTCCGATTTATCATATTTACTATTCCATGATACTATAGAATTCATGAACTGTTCTAAAGCCAAGGAGATTTTTAAACTGTTAATTTCATTGTCTCCAAATGCTCTTTTAAATTGATCTAGGTATAGTTGTGAAGAGTTCAGCTTGGCTACTAAATTCCCCAAAGTTTCGTTCATTTCTAATGAATCTTGTATTGGAAGAATGGCTTGATCTCTTAGTAAATGTGCTCTTCCATCCCAGAAAAATTCATTATTATTCCAAAGCATATTAAAAGCGGCCATTGCTTGTCTTCCTCCTTCTAAACCAAGAATTCCAGTAGAAAAACGTTCTGTATCTGAAAAACCATTTTCTTGAACATGACAACCTGCACAAGCCAAAGTTCCATCTCCAGAAAGCTGCTTGTCATAAAATAACATTCTTCCTAATTCAACCCCTTGATTAGTTAACAGATTGTCTTCAGGAATAGAAGGTATTGGCAATGTACCGTGTTGTAAGTTATAAGGAGTGCTATCATAAAGCACTACTGGAGGAATATATTCAATCAATTCCTCATCTTTTTTACAAGCTTGAAAAACTAAAGAAATTGCAATAAGTAAAAATACAAATTTGGAAATACGATTAAAATTAAATGATGAAAATAACATACATTAGTCTGTTACAATTAATTTTTCGGTGTTTGTTACTTCTCCATTAACTGATTTTAAGTTAACAAAGTATACTCCTTTATTCAATCCTTTAAAAATAAATTGATTTGAGTTATCTAGTTGTTGAATAGTAATTACTCTTCCACTTAAATCCACAATTTCAATAGTTGGATTAATTAAGTCCCCATCATATGTAAAAGTGAGAGCTTCTCCATTTCGCTTAGGGTTTGGATACATTTTAAAATGATTATCATCCTTCGCAAGTTCATCAACTGCAACAGTAGATGCGGTTGCAGTAAAAACATTATCTCTAAAGTTTTTTAATATGTCAGCTGCTTCATTTATCTCACCATGTGAAACAACACCTGAAGCTACGCTAATATTTTTAATTGCTTGTTCATAATCTGCATTCAGTTCTACCACTAATCCATTTGCATCACTTGTACCTGCAGTTAAGATAGTTTGACTAAAATAGTTTACATCTCCTAATCCGTGTAATTCAAAAACTTGATTTGGGGTAGTGGTTCCGGCCATACCTTGCATGGCAACAAAACGATAACCAGCAGCCCAACCCCAATGCATTGATGGTGATTTAGGGGCCAAAGGATTAGATGCGGCAAGTAAAGAAGGATCATTATGATTTTCAGGCGTTTCTACTCCAATACTAAAAGAAATACTTTCTATTGCTGTAATGTTATAATTTCCTAGCAATTCATTTACTGGGGTAGATGCATTTGCTAATATCCAAGTATCGGAAATATTTGTTACTGCACCTCCATCATGGGTAATGGATATAGAAGAAATATAATATTCCATTCTATTTACATCAAAATTATGACCAAGATTATTCGAAACGGTTGTGTTAAACGCAAATAGTGAAGTTCCAAGTAAATGATTGATTTTGAGATATACATCTGATTGACTATATGCAGACAAAGAGAATACTAGAGCAAATACAACTGATAAGATATTTTTCATAATATAAATTTATTTAATTATTTTCGACAAATATAATGAATATTATGGGCTTACGAATTTCTAGTTATTTGATTCTTATGTTTTCAAAATTTAAAAAAGGTTTCTTTGGCAGTATTTTTACATTCTCTAACAGATTCTATTGTTATCAAACAGTAAATTGCCTCTTTCTTTTTATGCGTACCCTTGTTTCATAATCAGATAAATAAGTGTATTTTTACAGCCCTTTTTAAAAAATAAATAAAAGATGAAAATCACACAAAGCAAAGCAAAAGATTTAATGGCAACTATTACTGTTGAGTTAGTAGCGGCAGATTATTCTGAAAAAGTTGACAAAATATTAAAAGATTACCGTAAAACGGCTGACGTTCCAGGTTTCAGAAAAGGAAAAACACCTATGGCAATCATTAATAAAAAATACAGAACTTCTGTTATTGTGGAAGAGGTGAATAAATTGCTTCAAGATGAATTATACAAACATATTTCTGCTGAAAAAGTAAGAGTTTTGGGATCACCTATGCCAATTGACGAGACGCCTATTGATTGGGAAAATACTGAAGACTTTACTTTTCAATATGAGGTAGGTTTAGCGCCTGAGTTTGATGTAAAAATTACAGCTAAAGATAAATTAAACTACTATAAAATTAAAGCAGATGCTAAATTAGTAGATGGTTATTGTACTGATATTGCAAAGCGTTATGGTAAAATGAGTAATCCTGAGCTTTCTGTTGAAGGAGATTTAATTTTTTGTGCAATAGCTCAATTAGATGTTGATGGAAATGTAATGTCAAATGGAATTTCAAATGAAGCAACTGTTGCTATGGAATACATTGCAGATGCGAAAATTAAAAAACAGTTTGTTGGCGTTAAAAAGGATGATGTACTTAAAGTAAATGTGATGAAAGCTTTTACGAATCATTCTGATTTAGGATCTATGTTAAATGTTTCTCATGATGCGTTACATAATTTGACTTCAGAAGAATTTCAGTTTACAGTAAAAAATATCAATCAATTGGCTCCAGCTGAGTTAACTACTGAATTATTTGACAAAGTGTATGGTGAAGGAACAGTAAAAGATGTAAAAGAATTTAAAGCTAAAGTGCAAGCGGAAGCAGAAGGGCAGTTTGTTGGAGAAAGTGATAGAATGCTTAAGAATGATATTGTAACTTATTTTATTGAAAAATTAAAACTACAAATGCCAGATGATTTCCTAAAAAGATGGTTGGTTCAAACTTCTGAACAACCAATTACTATGGAAATGCTAGCAACTGAATACGATATGTATGCTAAAAGTTTGCAATGGCAATTAATTGAAAACAAAATCTTAGAAAATTATGAGGTTAAAGTTACTCAGGAGGATGTTTTGAATCAAACTAAAAAGCTAATCGGCTCGCAAATGAAACAATATGGTCAGCCTGAAGGTGATGATGCGCAATTGACTGATATTGCAACAAATATCCTTAAAAATGAAGAGGAAAGAAAAAAAATATACGATCAGATTTTTGATGAAAGAACTTTAGTTGTTTATAAAGAAAATTTCAAATTAACTGAAAAGAACGTTACTTATGATGAATTTGTTAAATTAGCATCAGGAAAATAATATAAAAACTACAATCATGGATTACGGAAAGGAATTTGAAAAATACGCTACAAAACATCAAGGGATAAGCAGCTTACATCTTCATGAGTTTAATTCAATGCATGGAAATTATATTTCTCCAACTATTATTGAAGAAAGACAAATGAATGTTGCTAGTATGGATGTTTTTTCTCGTTTAATGATGGATAGAATTATCTTTCTTGGCGTCCCTATTAATGATTATGTTGCGAATGTTATTCAGGCGCAATTATTATTTTTAGAATCAGTAGATGCTAAAAAGGATATTTTAATTTATTTAAATTCTCCAGGAGGTGGAGTATATGCAGGGCTTGGTATTTATGATACTATTCAGTATATTAATCCTGATGTTTCTACGATTTGTACAGGTATGGCTGCTTCAATGGGAGCGGTATTATTATGTGCTGGTGCGGCAGGAAAAAGAACTGCACTTAAGCATTCAAGGGTAATGATACATCAACCTTTAGGAGGCGCTCAAGGGCAAGCTTCTGATATTGAAATCACGGCTAATGAAATCAAAAAATTAAAGAATGAGTTGTATGAAATTATTGCCGATCATTCAGGACAAGATTTTGATAAAGTTTGGAAAGATAGTGATAGAGATTACTGGATGACAGCTGAAGAGGCTAAGGCCTACGGTATGATTGATGAGGTGCTCGAAAGAAAAAAATAATGTCAGAAAACGATAAAGTATTATGTTCCTTTTGTGGTAAAGATAAGCAAGATACCAATATCTTAATTGTAGGTACTTCCGCTCATATTTGTGATTTGTGTATTGAACAAGCACATGAAATTGTAAAAGAAGATGCAGCTGATGAGGTATTCATAGCTAATGATTTTACTCTTTTAAAACCAAAGGAAATAAAAGCACATCTGGATGATTTTGTAATTGGTCAAGATGATGCTAAAAAGGTAATGTCAGTTGCGGTTTACAATCATTACAAAAGAATTTTACAACCAGATACTAGTGAAGAAGATATTGAAATTGAGAAATCAAATATCATTATGGTTGGGCGTACAGGTACTGGAAAAACCTTAATTGCTCGTTCTATTGCCAAATTATTAAAGGTTCCATTTTGTATTGCTGATGCGACAGTACTTACTGAAGCAGGTTATGTTGGTGAGGATGTTGAGAGTATTTTAACAAGATTACTTCAGGCTGCTGATTATGATGTTGAAAAGGCAAAAAGAGGCATTGTTTTTATTGATGAGATTGATAAAGTTGCGCGTAAAAGTGATAATCCATCTATTACCCGTGATGTAAGTGGGGAGGGGGTGCAACAAGCTATGCTAAAACTATTGGAAGGTACAATAGTAAATGTCCCTCCACAAGGTGGGCGTAAGCACCCTGATCAAAAAATGATTGCCTTAGACACTAAAGATATTCTATTTATTAGTGGAGGTGCTTTTGATGGTATAGAACAACATATTTCAAGCAGAATGAATACGCGTTCAATTGGATTTAAGTCAGCAAGTGAAGGGGCAATTGATAAAGAAAATTTACTACAATATATAGCTCCTCAAGATTTAAAATCATTTGGATTAATTCCTGAATTGATTGGTAGAATGCCTGTAGTTACCCATCTTAATCCTTTGGATAGAGCAGCTTTGAAACTCATTTTAACTGAACCTAAAAATGCATTAACCAAACAATATCAAAAGTTGTTTGATATGGATGGAATTAGTTTGACTTTTGATAAAAAAGCAATTGATATTATTGTGGATAAAGCAATGGAATTTAAACTAGGAGCTAGAGGATTGCGTTCAATTTG
>JACNFT010000002.1 GCA_014384505.1 Cryomorphaceae bacterium
ACCACTACTATTTCTTGGAGCAATATGCTGAATTTCAGGAATTCTATTTTTTAGTGCAGTAACATCACTGAGTTTAAAATTTATCCATCTTCCTGTTTTAAAACCATCATAAGGCACTGATGTTGATTGACCCCAAACAAATAAACTATTGGATGAAATACGTTCAAATTGGCGTTCAAAACCATTATCTATTCCTTTGGCTGCACCCGAAAGAACTATGTATAAAAAGATCCCCCAAAGTACACCAATAACGGTAATGATAGTACGCACTTTATTCTGCTCAATAGAACTGAAAATTTCTTGCCATGTATCTTTATCAAATAGTGTTTTCATTTATTCGTCCCTTAAGGCAATAATTGGTTTTATTTTAGCAGCTCTTCTGGCAGGAATATAACCTGCTAAAGCGCCAAATAGAATAAGAATAATAGTGGCAGTTACAGCAGTTGATATATCAATATATGGATTGGTAATAAAGTAATCCTCTTCAAGTTTATCGCCAATTAAACTTATAGTAGCAATACCAATAACGAGCCCAAAATAACCTGAAAAAGTAGTAATGAAAATAGATTCTTGTAATATCATAGTAATAATGCTTTTAGGGCTTGCACCAATTGCTTTTCTTATACCAAGTTCCTTAGTACGTTCTTTTACTACAAACACCATAATATTACTGATTCCAATAATTCCTGCAATTAGTGTTCCAATACCAATAAAGGTAATGATGAGCTGCAATACGCTTGCGAATTGTTGATTTTGTTTTAGATTATCAGCTACATTTCGGATGTATATTCCCCCTCCATCTGTAGGTGAGATAGCCTTTCTATTTTTTAGAAATTGTTTTAGTTTTTGTTCAAACTCAACGGCTCCTACATAACCAATTTCTGGCTTATAACTAAGGATAATTTCATCTATCTTATCAGTATTTTTCTTTATTTTTTGTAAACTTGTGTAGGGGATATAAACTATGCGTTCTTCTCTATCGCCTCCGTCATCTTGAAAAACACCAATCACTTTCCATGTGTGTCCACTACCGTCAATATATTTTCCTATAGGATTTTCATCTTCAAATAAATCCAGTGCAACTAAGCGACCAATAACCGCATGTCTTTTTTTATCAGTGATATCATCTTCATGTAAAAATCGCCCTTGCATCATAATTGTCATCTCATTATATTGATGAGATGGGCTTACTGCTCTTATAGAATAATTATTACTTTTGTGTTTGTATTTTATATCTGCATAATCATAAATTCTCGGGCTTATGCTTTCTAAGTATTTGTCAAAATTATCGACAATTGCTTTAAGGTCTGAGTTGTCAAACTCTATTCTTCTCCCAATTTCATATCCCTTAAATGGTTCAGTGGTTCTGCTAGAGGAAATGAACATACTATTTGTATTGTCATCATTAAAGAATTTTTGAAAAGTATTACTTAATCCATTACCAAAACCAAATAGAATAATGAATATAAAGATACCTAAAGCAACTGTAAATCCTGACAAGAAAGTTCGTAACTTGTTTTTACGAATGGTATCAAAAATTTCTATCCAGTTATCTCTATTAAACATGCTTTATAAAGCTTTTTTTTGATTCACTAAAGTATCCTCTACAATCAAACCATCTTTTAGTCGGACTATACGTTTACACATTAATGCAACTTCTTCTTCATGGGTTACTACAAGTATTGTTTTTCCTTCTTCATTTATCTGTTGTATTAAAGCCATTACTTCTTTGGAGGTAGTAGAATCCAAAGCTCCAGTAGGCTCATCAGCTAATAAAACTTTGGGCTGACTTACCAATGCTCTTGCTATGGCAACTCTTTGTTTTTGCCCCCCCGAAAGTTCACTTGGCAAATGAGTTGCCCAGTCTTTTAAACCTACTTTTTCTAAATAATCTAATGCTTGTACTTGTCTTTCAGCTCTTTTTTTACCTTGATAATATAAAGGTAAGGCTACATTTTCTAAGGCTGTTTTGTAGTTAATTAGATTAAAAGATTGAAAGATAAATCCTAAAAACTGATTGCGGTATTTGGCCGCTTTAGTTTCATCTAAGTTTTCTATAGGTACATTGTCAAGTGTATAGGTTCCTTCATTGGCAACATCCAACATGCCAATAATGTTTAATAGTGTGGATTTTCCAGAACCAGAAGAACCCATAATAGCAATTAGCTCACCCTCCTCTGCCTTAAAGTTAATTCCTTTTAATACATGCAAGGAATTCTTCCCCATCTGATAGGATTTGTGAAGATTAGTGATGTTGATCATATGTAATTACTTTATTGAATGTAAATGTACTGAAATATCGTGTTGTTTATAAATCAGTATCTTTGAATCTTAGGTGTCCAAACGTAAAACTAAAAAACGAATTTACTTAAAATTTATTGCTGTTAATTAATTTTTTTCTCTACCCAATCTCCATGTTTTTTGATAAGGTTAATTAAAGCAGATACGGCCTTTTCTTCAGAGATATTTTTCTCCACTACCGTTTGTTCTTTGTAAAGTGTAATCTTTCCTTTCCCAGTTCCTACATATCCATAATCGGCATCAGCCATTTCTCCAGGACCATTTACAA
>JACNFT010000021.1 GCA_014384505.1 Cryomorphaceae bacterium
TTTTCCCATTCCAGGAAATTGAGCGCCTTGTCCAGGAAATACATATGCTTTCATAGTTTAGTTTTTTAGTTGTTAGTTTTAGTCTAAAACCTATTTTATCAAGTTCATAAATTCTGCTCTTGTTTTTTCATCTGACATAAAGATGCCTGAAAAAGCAGAAGTTGTGGTAGAGGAATGTTGTTTTTGTACGCCTCTCATTTGCATGCAAAGGTGTTGCGCTTCTATTACCACTGCTACTCCTCTAGGATTAAGCACATCTTGTATACAGTCTTTTATCTGATCTGTTAATCGTTCTTGCACTTGTAGTCTTCTTGAAAATACATCTACAATTCTTGGTATTTTACTTAACCCTACAATGTGTCCGTTAGGGATATAAGCAATATGTGCTTTTCCAAAAAATGGTAACATATGATGCTCACATAATGAATACAATTCTATGTCTTTTACCAATACCATTTGGCTGTAATTTTCCGAAAACATGGCAGATTTTAGAATTTCAGCTGGGTCTTTTTGATACCCATTGGTTAAAAAGTCCATTGATTTAGCAACTCTTTCCGGAGTTTTTAAAAGTCCTTCTCTTTCAGGATTTTCGCCTATTTCTGATAAAACCGATTTTATATTTTCGGCTATTTTTTTATTATAAGTATCGCTCATTTTTTTATAAATAGGCTGCAAATATACTACCTTTTCTTTTGGTATATTTGCCAAATGAAGATACTATTAGTAGTGGCTACAAAACAAGAAGTTATTGAAAGTAAATTTAAGGATTGTACTGTGTTGGTAACAGGGGTGGGTATGGTGAATACAGCCATTCATCTTACTGAGGAACTTTTGAAAAATAAATATGATGTAGTACTTAATATGGGGGTTGCAGGTTCTTTTTCTGAGGATTTTAAAATAGGAGATGTAGTTGAGGTGGTAGAAGATAATTTTTCGGAGATTGGTTTTGAAAATGGGAGCGGATTTGAGGAGTTTTCTGATTTTGAAATAGTAACCAATTATAGTGTAGCGGGTAAAACTGATTTGCAAAAGGTGAAAGGTATTACAGTAAATACTGTTCATGGGAATGAAAAATCCATTAACGAAATTGTTAAGCGATTAAATCCTGATGTAGAGAGTATGGAAGGTACAGCTGTATTTAAAGTCTGCAAGAAATTTGCTGTTACTTGTATGCAAATAAGAGCGATTTCTAATATTGTCGAAAAGCGCAATAAAGAAAATTGGAATATGCCCTTAGCAATTCGTAATTTAAATAATCAAGTTGAAAAAATAATTATGGAATTATGAAATTAACTTTAGGTTTTTCGCCTTGCCCAAATGATACTTTTATTTTTGATGCACTCGTTCATCATAAAATTGATACGGAAGGGTTAGAGTTTGAGGTAGTTTTTGCTGATGTAGAACAATTAAATAAGTGGGCGTTTGAAGGAAGATTAGCGATTACAAAACTCAGTTATAATGCGTTTACGCATTGCGTAAACGATTATGCGCTTTTGGATAGCGGCTCGGCTTTAGGTAATAATTGTGGACCACTACTGATTAAAAAACCAACTACTATTTTAAATACTGAAAGTAAAATTGCTATCCCAGGGAAATACACGACTGCCAATATGTTGTTGGGTATTGCCTTTCCAGAACATCAAAATAAAGTGGAAATACTTTTTTCTGAAATTGAAATTGAACTGCTAAAAGGAAATGTAGATGCAGGACTTATTATACATGAAAACCGATTTACTTACAAAGAAAAAGGTTTGGAAAAAGTAAAAGATTTAGGTGAGTTTTGGGAAGAGGAAACAGGCTTACCTATTCCTTTGGGAGGCATAGTAGTAAAAAGAAATTTGCCTTTTGAGGTTCAGCAAAAAATTGAAAGAGTACTGAGAAGAAGTGTGGAATATGCTTTTGCAAACCCTAATAGTTCGGCTGAATATGTAAAGTGCCATGCTCAAGAAATGAAAAAGGAAGTAGTAGATGCGCACATTGCTTTATATGTAAATGACTATTCTATTTCACTTGGATCGCAAGGGAGGAAAGCAGTTGAAAAGGTTTTTGAAAAAGCGGGGAAGGAGTATAGTTCTGTTTTTGTTGAAGGTTCTAAGCAATAAAGAATTCTACAAAATTACAATCTAAGTAATCCGTAAGCATATGCAATAATAGACCAATGGCAATTACTCTACTTTTAGGAAAGGCAAGCATAATACAATAAATTCCTATTGCATAATAACTGTGTAAGGGATGAAAACCAATGCTACATCTGTTTGAGTCAAAGATGGGGTTTGCCAAAAGGTGGTCTAAATCCACAAGCATAGTGGCAAGCATAATGAGGTATGCTTTTTTCCATTCGTTTCTAAAGAAAGCCCAAGCAATTAAAGCGGGAAATAAAAAATGAAGTCCGTAATGAAGAAGTGATTGTAGCATTATTCTACAACAATCCTTTTCTCTACCGTTCCATCTTCATACAAATAAAAGAGAGGAGTATTCTTTTTAAAAGGCGTATTTCTTCCCAATACATCTACTATGCGTAGGAGTTTTCTATTTTCAGTATTGGGCAGTTCAGTAATAGCGGTGGCTTGCAATATTCCAGTAGCAATAAGGTTATCATCCAAATACAATCCGTTAAGCGTATCCAAAGTTGTTAGAAATCCTCTCATTCTGTCTTTTTGTCCTAGGGAAAACATATTCTGACAAGTGTTATAGCTCATGTAGTTTTCCAATTGGTCGGTCATGTCTTGTGTGAAAGGTGAGGGTCCCATCATGTCATTAGAACATTGATTTGCAGTAGTACATCCGCTAGTTGGTAGGGTCGGAGGAGTGTCGCATACTTCATCACCAGTAGTATCGCACTCGGCACCACAAGTTGCAGAATAACTAAGGAAAGTATGGTAAAGTCCTAGGCAATGCCCAATTTCATGGGTAGCTGTTCTCCCATCAGAAGCAGAGCTTCCAATCGTTCCCCATTCATAAGAGCGAATAGTGGGGCCGTAAGTTTCCCAAGGTCCGCCATAAGTAAAAGCAGTACCAGGGTATTGTGCATAGCCTAAAGCACCTCCTGAAATATGGCGCACTAGCCAAATGTTAAAGTACATATTTGGTGGCCAGTTTACAATATATTTTACATTGTCAAAATTAGCATTTGTTGGTTCAGGATGTGGATAAATTGAAGTGTCAGTTCGAGTTATTCCGGAAGTAGAGTCGCCATTAGGATTCAATTTTGCTAATCGGAATTCAATTTTACAATCTGCAGCAAAAGGGTAGAAAATAGGATTGCCATTTATGGTATCGGCATTTGTTCTTCTAAAATCTTCATTGATTACTCTCATGCCATCAAGTACTTGTAAATCAGAAATATCCCCATTACCGTTATGATGAATAATATGCACAACAGTAGGGATGATAAGTAGTGAGTCCCCACTTTTTTTCTGCATATTGGTTCTAATGATTTGCATTAACTCTTTTTGAGCTTGGTTTTCAGCCTTCATTTTGTCAGCTGTGCCGCACCAATTGCTTTGTGCCAATAGTAATTGAGGGATGCAGAAAAGGAAAAGTAAGAGTTGTTTCATTAAAATTTTTCAGTAAAAATAAGAAAAGAAATTGAATAAGAAAACATGCACTTTTAAGGATTGTCTGATTAACATATTTTCTTAAATTTGAAGCATGAAAAAATGTTTCTTCCTTCTCTTTGTATTACCTCTTTTTGCTAATGCTCAATCGCTTAATAATCCTCAGGATTTATATGAAGCACCAGGTGGTTTGTTTGATAAAGATTCACTTAGGAGTGTTTATGTAAATTTTCACGACACTAATTATCATTCTATTTTAGTGGATTCATTTTTTGCAAATCCAGATTATCGCTTGCCTGCAACTGTTACGCTAAATGGGGTGGCTTACGATAGTGTTGGTATTCGCTATAAAGGAAATTCAACTTTTGTATTGCCTAATAATAATGGTAGCCCTAAGGTGCCTTTTAATATTGATATGAATTATTGGGTTACGGGTCAGAAACTTTTAGGAAAGAAGAAAGTGAAACTAGCAAATTCTTGGATGGATGCTACTTTTTCAAAAGAGTTTACAGCATCAAAAATTTACAGGAAATACTTGCCTACCCCTGAAGTAAACTTATCGAAACTATATGTGCAAAACGATTACTTGGGTCTTTATGTAAATACGGAATCCATCAATAAACAATTTGTAAAAAAACATTTTGATGAAAAAAGTGGCGTGCTTTTTAAATGCGATCCTGTACAAGTTTTTGGGCAAGCTACAACTACAAATGGGGAGCCAAACTTGAATTGGTTAGGGAATGACAGTACTTTGTATTACGATAGTTATATCCTAAAGTCCGACCATGGATGGGAGGAATTACTACAACTTATAAATACTTTGAATAATAACACTGCTGAAATTGATAGCATACTTAATGTGGATAGGGTATTATGGGCTTTTGCTGTTAATTCAGTAATTGCAAATTTGGATACTTACAATGGTTTTTACATACATAATTACTACCTCTACCAAACTAAAGATGGTTTGTTTCAAATGATACCTTGGGATTTAAGTGAGAGCTTTGGTGGGGCTTTATTGGGTGGTGTTTGGGCTACTCCAAATGATATTTATGAGTATGATCCTTTTTATGGATATACTACTGATGCGGCATCCAATCCTTTGCTGTATAAACTGTTGGATAATCCTCAATATTATTTGCAATACACAGCACATTTACGCACCATAATTGATGAGTCTTTGGATACAGCCTTTATCCGTAATTCAATTGCTGAGTTGCAAAATTTAGGATATGCAGCTGCTAATGCTGATGTGCATAAACCGTTTACTATTGCTGAATATCATGATAATGTGGAATCGGCAGTTTGGAGCTGGTCATGGTTTTATGGTTTTGCAGGTATTTTATCAACTATTGATGAGCGGAAACCATATTTATTAAGTCATGCCGAAATAATAAAAATGCCACCAAGTATTAGCAATGTAATGGTAAATAATAATGTGCTTACTGCTGAGGTTTATGATGGAACTTCAGTTGATTTAATGGCTACAATTAGTGAGTATAATTCAAAGTTTCAGGAATTCACCATGAGTGATGATGGGCAAAATGGGGATGTTGTTGCAGGAGATGATATTTATTCAGCCTCATTGCCATTTCAGGCAAGTGGGGAAGAAATTAAGTTTTATATTCGAGCGCAAAATGACATGGCTATGCAGCTAAATCCTGTGCGAGCAGAGTATGAATTTTATACTTATTCGCCAACAACAAGCATCTTGGAGGCTGCTTTTATTGAAGTTCCAATTCCCATTAAAATTACTGATATTTTGGGTAGGACCATTACACCAACTCATAATACCCCCTTGTTTTATATTTATAGTGATGGAAGTGTAGAAAAACGATTTATTGTAAGATAGTGTGCGAATTTGTAATCCTTTAATTATGATATGAAAAAACAAAAAGTAACTGTAGTTCAGGCATTTAAAGAATTTATTTGGCCAAGAAAAGGAATTGTATTTGTAGGGCTAATCCTTATTGTAATTAGCAGATTGGCAAGCCTTGTACTTCCTTTAAAAAGTAAAGAATTACTAGACGAAATAATTCCTAATCAGGATATGGATGCTTTAATAGCTATGGTTATGTTAGTTGCAGGTGCTATCTTAATACAAGCAACTACTTCATTTGCTTTAACAAGATTATTAAGTGTAGAAGCACAATTATTAATCTCCAAGTTAAGAGCCAAAGTACAAAAGCAAGTACTTTCCTTACCTATCTCTTATTTTGACAATAATAAATCAGGAGCTTTAGTTTCCCGTATAATGAGTGATGTGGAAGGTGTTCGTAACCTTGTAGGAACAGGTTTGGTTCAATTGTTCGGAGGAACAATTACTGCTATTATCTCTTTATTTTTATTAATTAATATTAGTGGAAAGATGACCTTATTTGTACTTGCTCCAGTATTCTTATTTGCTGTGATTGCTTTAAAAGCATTTGCATATATTCGGCCTATATTTAGGAAAAGAGGAGTGATAAATGCAGAAGTTACAGGTAGATTGACCGAAACCTTAAATGGAGTTAGAGTAATCAAAGGTTTTAATGCTGAAGTGCAAGAAAATTTAAGTTTTGAAAAAGGAGTGGATCGTTTATTTCAGAATGTGAAAAAAAGTTTGACAGCAACAGCAATTATGACTAGTTCATCTGCTTTTTTGTTAGGATTGGCTTCTGTGGGTATTATGGGAATGGGAGGTGCTATGATTATTGAAGGTACACTAACTATAGGTGATTTCTTGTCCTTTACTTTATTGCTTGGTTTTATGATTGCTCCTATTGTTCAGATGAGTAATATTGGAAGTCAACTTACTGAAGCATTTGCTGGTTTGGATAGAACAGAAGAAATTATGAATATGCAATCGGAAGCCAATGATGAATTGAGAACTATTGAGCTGAATAACATTGTTGGAGATGTAGAATTTAAGGATGTTTCTTTTTCCTATGAAAAGGGTAGGGAGGTTGTTCATAATATTAGTTTTAAAGCCGTTAAAGGTTCGGTTACTGCTTTGGTGGGCTCTTCTGGTTCGGGTAAATCAACTCTTGCAAGTTTGGTTTCTAGTTTTATTAATCCTGATTCAGGTGTTATTTTAATTGATGGGAATGATATTTCAAAAATAAGTTTGAATTCATTTAGAAGCCAGTTAGGAGTTGTTTTACAAGATGATTTTTTGTTTGAAGGAACTATACGCGATAATATTCTTTTTCCAAGACCTAATGCAAGTGAAGAACAAGTTTTGGAGGCAGTTAAGGCAGCTTATGTTAATGAATTCACAGACCGTTTTGATGATGGTTTAGATACATTGATTGGAGAAAGAGGAGTGAAACTTTCTGGAGGTCAAAGGCAAAGAATTGCAATTGCTAGAGCCGTATTGGCTAATCCTAGGATTTTAATTTTAGATGAAGCAACTTCCAATCTGGATACAGAGAGTGAGTCTTTAATACAAAAAAGTTTAGCTGATCTTATGAAGGGGAGGACTACTTTTGTTATTGCTCACCGTTTAAGTACCATTAGGCAAGCCAATCAAATATTAGTTATTGAGCATGGTAAAATTGCGGAACAAGGTAATCATAATGAATTGATAGAAAGTAAAGGTAGATACTTTGATTTGTTTACTTATCAGAGTAGGATATAAATTATCTTAATTGTGTTAATAAAAAAAATACCACTTTTTTAAGTGGTATTTTTATATGCTGTGAGCCTTACGTTCTAAATCTCAATTTATTTTAAAAAATAAATTTATTTTTATTTAGCTTTCTTTGCTCTTTTTTCTGCTTTTTTTTCTTTTGCGGATTTAGCAGGTGCTTTTTTAACGCTTTTCTTTGAGTCTTGTCCTTTTCCCATGATATTTATTTTAAATGTTTGTCTTTAGTTTGTCAAAGTTACAAATATAAAAAAGATAAACCAATAAATGAATGGGGTTATTTTTGGTGGGCCTCTCGGTCCTAAGTTCGAACTTTTTTAAGACTAGTTAGAGTTAATTTATTAAAATTCAAAGTTTTTTCAAATAAACTGCTAGATTTAAATTACGTTTATAGCGTATTGTGGAGTATAACTCTACTTCCTAATTTTATCAACAAAATTTATTAGCAAATAAAAAACTTATTATTCTTATTTTTTTGTTTATTTTAGTGATTAAAATAATTGTAATTATTTTGAAAAGTAATATACTTAATATTTAAATAAATGAAAAAAATTATACTCCTAATACTCTCTTTTCCAATATTTAGCTTTGCTCAGATTGATTCTACGGTAATAGCTGGGAATGATTCATTAATTTATTCTTATTCTGATGCTAGTTGTTATGCATCTTGTGATGGTCAGCTACAAGTTTCTGTTTTTGGATTAAATACCCCTTATAGCTTTATTATTGGAGCATCTAATGATACATTAGCAAATGGTACAATCTTAGATACTCTTTGCCCAAATAATTACAGTATTTTGGTTCTTGATGGAGGAAATAATCTTGTAGATATTCATAATGTTGAAATTAATGCACCATCAGAATTACTTATTTATTCAAGTTTAATAAAAAATCCCACATGCCATAATGAAAGTACAGGGTTAATTAATTTAGCTACTTTCGGTGACAATCCATTTTTATGGAGTTGGAATAATGGTGAAATTACAGAAGATATTTCAGGATTAGATAGCGGAATGTATGTTCTTACTACAACAGATGGAAATGGTTGTTCAAGAACAGATACTTTTGAATTGACAAATCCTTCAGAAGTAACTTCAACTACAATTACGGATACTTTAAGCTGTATTGGTTTGTGTGATGGACAAGCAATTGTAACGCCTGCTGATGGAATAGCTCCTTATTCTTTTGAATGGAATAATGATAATACTCAAATAAATGATACAGCTAATAACTTTTGTTATGGAGTTAATTCTGTAGTGATTACAGATGCTAATGGATGTTTGGGTACCAATGAGGTGTTTATTGAAAATCCAGATACTCTGAAGTTAAGCAATATAACTATTGATAGTGCTTGTTATCAAATTTGTGATGGGCAGTTATCGGTAACTATAGAAGGGGGTCAATCTCCATACACTACTGAATGGAGTTTTGGTGGCAATATTTTCAATACTACTGATATAATTACATCCGATACATTATGCCCTGGAGATTATCAGTTAATTTTTACTGATGTTAATAATTGTTCTGATACTGTTGTGATTCCGTTAATTGAAAGAGATTCATTTTTAGTGCAAGATTGGATTATTAATGATAGCTGCTATAATAGCTGTACAGGTCAAATTACAGTGCAATTACTTAATCAGCAGAACCCTCCTTTTTCTTATGATTGGAGTAATGGTGGTAATGATACTGTTATATCTAATCTATGCTCAGATACATTGAGTTTAGAAATTATTGATGCTAGATTATGTAGAGATACTTTTGAGTTTTTTGTTGCGCCTGCAGACTCAATGTATTTTGATAGTATAGCTGTAGTTCATAATAGTTGCTATGGAGATACAGATGGATCCATAACAGTAATTAATTTTAATGGAGGAGTGCCACCATTAATATATACATGGTCAGATGGACAAATAACAGCAGCAGCAGGAATCAATACTTTGCCATCAGGAATGTATAGTGTAAATATTGAAGATGCATTTGGCTGTTCTCTTGATTCTGCAAATATTGAAGTAAAACAGCCTGATTCGCTTTTTGCAACACCTAGTGCTTTAGTAAATGTAAGTTGCTTTGGGGCTTCTGATGGGATAATTGATATTGATATTTTTGGTGGTTCTGGCACTTATTTTATTTCTTGGGATATTTCAATTCCAGATACTAATTATTTGGATAGTTTACTCTCAGGAGAATATATTTATACAATTGTTGATGATAGTTTATGTACTATAACAGATACTTTAGTTATTCAAGAACCAGATGCCTTAGCAATTAGCGATAGTTTAGTTCATGTGCTTTGTAAGGGCGATAGTACTGGAGAAATTCACTTAACAATTTCTGGAGGAACCCCCCCATATGAGTATTCTATTGATAATGGAGTAACTTATCAATCACAAAATTATTTTGATAATTTAAGTGCTGGGGCGTATTCAATAATTGTTAAAGATGAAAATGATTGTTTACTTAACTCCCCTGTATATAATATTTCTGAACCTTTATCAAAAGTAACGGCTGGTTTAACTGCTCCTAATTTATTATGTTATGGAAATACAGTAACAATTATTTTAAATGTAAATGGAGGGACTCCATTTTCTGGACCAAATCCTTATACTTATTCATGGAGCAATGGAACAACAAATCAGAATTTAAATAGCGCTAGTGCTGGAAGTTATTCAGTAACAATACTTGATGCAAATGGCTGTGATACTACAGTTTCCATTACGGTTACTTCACCACCTTTGCTTACATCCTCTTTTATTGGAAATGACTTATTATGTTTCCAAGACAATAGTGGAACTATTGATCTTACTGTTGATGGGGGAATATCATCATTATATACTTATGTTTGGACAGGACCTGGGAGCTATACAAATACTATTGCGGATCCACAGAATCTAGCGGCAGGCACCTATAATGTAGAAGTAACAGATGCTAATGGCTGTATTAAACCAGAGACCATAACATTAACTGAACCTGATTTGTTAGCAGTTTCTTCTGCTCAAACTCATGTTGATTGTTTTGGTAATAGTACAGGAGAAATTGATATTACCGTAAATGGAGGCACTTCTCCATTTAGCTACGCTTGGTCAAACTTAGCTACTACTGAAGATTTATTGAATCTTCCAGCTGGTAATTATGATGTTACTATCACTGATATTAATAATTGTAATGTTCCTGCTTCAATAACTATTAATGAGCCATCTGATATTATACATACAGTAACTACAACTAATTTAATTTGTAATAATGAGTCAGAAGGAGAAATTTTGATTACGGCATCAGGTGGTACTCCAGGGTATTCTTTTTCTATTGATGGAGGAACGTCATATCAAAATGGAAGTAATTTTACAAATCTTCAGGCAGCTAATTATTCAGTCTATATACAGGATCAAAATGGATGTGAAAAAAATCAGCTAGTTGTGTTAAATCAACCAATTGGCTTTTCTACTGTAGTTAATATTCAGCATATAGATGGTTGTAATGGAGATGCCACGGGCTTTATAGATTTTACTTTAAATGGTAATACACCACCTTATACTTACGCTTGGTCTAATAATGAATCTACCGCTTCAATCGATAATCTATCTGCTGGTAATTATGAGCTTACAGTTAGTGATGCAAAGAATTGTGAAATGAATTATTCTTATGTAGTAAATGAGCCGGAAGCAATGGTTTTAGTGTACGATATTCAGTTAGCAAGTTGTGAGGAAAAAGATGATGGTGCAATTACAACAATTGTAACTGGTGGTACTCTTCCGATTTCTTATCAATGGGGAACAGGAGAATCTTCAACTAGTATATTTAACCTTAGCAAAGGAACTTATTCGCTTTATGTTGAAGACTCAAAAGGGTGTTCCTTGCCAACAGAGATTATTGAAGTTGGTTTTGATGGCTTTAATGGATGTATTGAAATACCAACTGGTTTTACACCTAACAATGATAATATTCATGATGAATGGGTGATTTATGGCTTGATAGATTTTCCAGATGTAGTTGTTAAAGTATATAATAGATGGGGACAAGAAGTATTTAGTTCTTCAGGATATACAGAGCCTTGGGATGGAAAATATAATGGAGTTGATTTGCCTACAGCAGCCTATTATTATATAATTGAGCTCAATGAATCAGATAAAGTATTTAATGGAATAGTAACAATTAAGAGATAATGAAAAAAATACTTTCCATACTACTATTAAGTTTGGCATCATCAATATTTGTAAATGCGCAACAGCTGCCACACTATTCATTATACATGCTTAATGAGGTAATTGTTAATCCTGCAGCCTTAAGCAAAGAAAAAGATAATAAGATAACTCTTATGTTAACAGACCAGTGGAATAGTTTTGAAGGAGCGCCAGCAACTCAATCAATTTCTTATAATCACTTAAATCACAAGAAATATAAAAGAGGGATAAGTGTGATGAATGATGTTACAGGTCCTATTTCAATCATTAATGCAACTCTATCTGGTTCTTACTCTATAAAACTTCAAGAAAAAGATAGACTTGCTTTAGGAGCTTCCGCTAGCATTATGCAGTATAAGATTGATAATTCTGAAATAGAGCTAGAAGATGATGGTGTTTTTGATCCTGCTTTATTTGGAGGAGCAGATAAAGCAACTGGTAGTAGTGTTGCAATTGGGGCTTATTATTATCATCCTGATTATTATATAGGATTATCAGTACCTAATATTCTTGGTAGTTCCTTAAATATTAGTGATAACAAAGACAATAATAAGCTCGAAAACCACTATTATTTAAATGGAGGAATAAATATTAATTTAAAAGATGATAACAAAATCATTCCTTCTCTAATGGTTAAAAAAATAGGGGCATTACCAATTCAATTGGATGTAAATGTAAGGGGAGTGTATCATGATTTTCTTTGGGCAGGGTTATCTTTTAGAACTGGGGATGCTGTTGTAGCTTTATTTGGAATTGATTATAATCAATCAAGTTTTGGATACAGTTATGACATTACTACTTCCAGTATGAGAATTCCATCAGCAGGAACGCATGGGTTAGTTTACTCTTATAAATTTAAACCTAAACAAAGAGATAGAGATAAAGATGGTATTTTAGACTCAGCTGATGTATGCCCTAATGAGCCAGGTTTATTAGCTTTACAAGGCTGTCCTGATAAAGATAAAGATGGAATAAAAGACAGTGAAGATGGATGTCCTGAAGAATTTGGACTTAAAATTAATAAGGGTTGCCCAGATAAGGATAGTGATGGAATAATAGATAAAGAAGATGACTGCCCTGAAGTTCCTGGATTGTTAAAATATAAAGGTTGTCCAGATACAGATGGAGATGGATTGCAAGATAAATATGATGACTGTCCTAATGAGCCGGG
>JACNFT010000076.1:0-6410 GCA_014384505.1 Cryomorphaceae bacterium
ACCTATTTCTTCAAAGTTACTTATCCGGCTTATCGTTTTTTTAGCACCTAGTTTTTTTCCTAAAATGCAAATTAATAAGTTCGTTTCTTCTGATGAGGTAGCTGCAATTAAAAGATCGCATGACTCCACGCCTGCCTCAATTAAAACAGCAATATCTTTTGCATCACCTTCAAGCCCAATAATATCATTGTGTTGTCTAGCTTTGTTTAACCTTTTTTTATTAGTATCAATTAAATAGGTGTCTTGATCTTCAGTTGCTAGCATATGCGCAATGTATGAGCCTACCTCTCCTGCACCTGCAATAATTATCTTCATTTAGTGAATAATTTTTAGCAAAACTAAGTGTTTTTCTTATAACTATTCAAATTTAAAGAATTTTTAAGATTAAAATTTTAAAATCTGTTAATAAAAAGCATAGAAATATTTATTTGAATGTAGAATACTTCTTACATTTAGGCTTCATAAAATTAAATTTACATTGAGTAAAAATTTTCAGATATATCGTTCCTCAGCAGGTAGTGGAAAAACCTATACGCTTTCCCTAAGTTTTATAGCTTTAGCATTACAAGGTGGGCGTTTTGGCTATGCTGATTATTACAAAAAAATATTAGCAATTACTTTTACCAACAAGGCAGCAGCTGAGATGAAAGAACGGGTGCTAGAATATTTGGATACGTTATCAAAACATAAGGATAAAGATGGAATATTGGATTGGTTGCTAGAGAAAACTGATTTGAAGAAAGATGAGATTTTTAAAAGATCAGCTGTCGTGCATAAGCATATTTTACATCATTATGCTGATTTAGGGATTTCAACTATTGATAAGTTTACCTATAAAATTGTTAGGACTTTTGCTTCCGATTTAGGTTTGGCACATAATTTTGATTTAGAAATGGATTCTTATAAAATCATTCAACCTGTTGTGGCTTTGCTTTTAGGTAAAATGTCTGATTCAGGAGGTGATTTTTCTAATGCGCTAGTAAACTTTGCAATGCAAAAAGCAGAGGACGGAAAAAGCACAAATATTGAACGAGATTTGGAAGAGTTTTCTATGCAATTATTTAAAGAGGAAGTTGCTGCATTTACTGATGGAAAAATACTGACAGTTAAGCAATGTATGCAAGTGAAAAAGGACTTGCAATTAGATAAAGAAAGAATTACACTAGCCGTGGAGGATTTAGCAGATAGGGCATGTGTATTTTTTGATACTAATGGATTAACAAAAGATCATTTTTTAAGAGGAACTTTTTATAAGTATTTCACTGAAAATTTAGGTCATAAACAAGATAAAAAGTGGAGCCCTACAGATGCACTGCTTAGGAATATGGCTAATGATGTTTGGTATGCTGATGGAAAAAAAGATGAAATTAAAGACTTAGTAGACAGCCTAAAACCTAATTTAAATCAATTTTTTACAGAGATAATGAATTTGCTTACAGAGTATAATTCTGTAAAAGCAATCCTTAAGAATATTTATTCTATTGCTGTTCTTAATGAATTGATGAGTGAAGTAAGAGCCTTTAAAAAAGAGAATAATATTGAGCAAATTTCAGAGTTCAATAAAAAAATACATAAAGTGGTAACCAATCAGCCTTCCTCCTTTATTTATGAGCGTTTAGGGGAGCGATACAATCATTATTTAATTGATGAATTTCAGGATACATCACTCTTGCAATGGCAAAATATATTGCCTTTAATTACTGATTCGTTAGATTATGGAAAAAGCCTAGTTGTCGGAGATGGGAAACAGTCTATTTACAGATGGAGAGGAGGAGAGGTGGAACAGTTCTCGCAATTGCCAAAAATCTATAAAGGAGAAGATTTGCTCTTTAAAAAGGATTGGGAAAGTAAATTAGAATCTCACTTTGAATCGGATAATTTATTGAGTAATTTTAGAAGCAGAAAGCATATTGTAGAATTTAATAATCAGTTTTTTGAAAATACAAAATCATTGCTATCAAATGATATTCTTGATATTTATGATAATCAGCAGCAGAAAAGTGACTTTGCAAAAGAAGGTGGTTATGTGCGTATTGAGCTTTTTGGCGATAAAGAACATGATTTTAAAGAGTTGATTCTTGAAAAGATGGTAGATGAAATTCATAAGCTTGTTAACGAAAATAACTACAGTTATAATGATGTAACCATACTGTGTAATAGTAGAAAAAGAGTGGCTTTGGTAGCTGAGGCACTTTCTCTAGCAAAAATACCAGTAATTTCAAATGAAGGTTTATTACTTAGTAAATCAGATAAGGTGAATGCCTTAATTGCACTATTGCGTTATTTACAAAATCCTAAAGATGCTATTTCCAAATCAGTAATTTCAGCTTATCTATTTATACATATTTTATTGGATGAAAATTTACATACCTTAAATTTAAAAGTAAAAACTGAAGAAGGATTCAATGAGGTGCTTAAGAAAGCGAATATATTTATCAATCCTGAAAAATTATTGCAAGAGCCCTTGTATGAAATGGTGGAACAGCTTATTCGTATATTTAGATTTGATGAAGATGTTTATCTGCAATTCTTTTTGGATGTCGTGTTGGCTTTTACTGAAAAAAAAGGAAGTAGTCTTTCTGAATTTTTATTATGGTGGGAAGAACGGAAAAGTAAAGAAGCAATTATAATCCCACAAGGAACTAATGCAGTGCAGATTATGACCATTCATAAGTCCAAAGGTTTGGCTTTTAATGTTGTTATGATTCCATTTAATTGGGAGGATAGAAAAAAAACAACTGATATTTGGGTAGATACTTCTGCTTATTTTAACAAACAATTACCATCTGCATTAATTAATGGGAATAAGCAATTGGAACAATCTTATTTTAGTTCACAATATCAGAAAGAGAAAGAAATGAGCTTGTTGGATAGCTTAAACAAACTCTATGTTGCTATGACACGCCCTAAGGAGCGATTGTATATTTTTTCAAAGTCTTTTCCTGATAAACTTTCTGATGATTTTAAAAAGAAAGGAGATCTCAATTCCTTTTTATATGCTTATGATGATAATTTTCCAATTGAAATAGGAGATACCAATATGATGCATGAATCTAGTGAGAAAACGGAGAATTCTTTTTCAGTAACGAAACGTAAAAAATTAGATTGGAAAGAGGTTATTTCATTAAAGCATACTGCTGAGGAAATTTGGGATATTGAGTCGGTAAATGCAAAAAGGGATTGGGGAAAACTATTACACTTAGTGCTTTCAGAAATTCATTATTTGGAACAGAAAGAAAAGGTTGTAGAGAGTTTTTTCAAGTTGGGGAGGTGTTCTCGAGAAGATGCTGAACGGTTAAAAATAACGATTGATCAGTTGTTGAGTGATAAAAATATAGCTCCTTACTTTGATGAAAATTGGAAAGTAAAAACTGAAAAAGAAATTCTAATGGAAAATGGAAGAACCTACATTCCTGATAGGTTGTTATTTGCAAAAAACACTGATGAAGTGGTAGTTATAGATTATAAAACTGGAGGAAAACGTAAGGAAGATGTATCGCAAATTACGGAGTATGCATCTGCCTTACAAGCTATGGGATATAAAAATACAAAGCGAGTTTTGATGTATATTACTGATGAAATAAAAATGAAAATAAAAGTGGAAGTATTATGATGGCATTTTTAGATAAAATTGCAGATAGATTGCTTAATAAATTCCCTGTAAGTATGGAGGGAGTTGCCGTTGTATTACCGTCAAAGCGTGCAGTAGTATTCTTAAAACACTATTTGTCACAAAAAATTAAACAACCTCTTTTCCTCCCTGATTTTTATTCTATTGAGGAATTTACCGAAAAACTTTCAGGTCTTACTGTTCTAGATAATATCTCCTTACAATTTAAATTGTATCAATCTTATCTTACTTTTCCTCCTAAAAAAATAGATTCGTTTGATGATTTTTTAAGTTGGAGTAATGTCCTATTGCATGATTTTAATGAGATAGATAGAAACTTGGTAGATGCAAAGTCTATTTATACAAATTTGAAGAATGTAAAGGAGTTAGAAGATTGGAGTGTCGACAATTGGAGTTTGGCTGAAGATAATCTTTCTAATATGCAGCACGATTATATTAGTTTCTTTGAAGGGATGTTTGGTTGGTATACACATTTTAACGATTCACTTTTAAAAGAGCATTTGGCCTACCAAGGAATGGCATATAAGTTTGCTGCCAAAAACATTTCTACTGCTCAGATGAAATGGAATAAAGTTTGGTTTGTGGGTTTAAATGCACTTACAAAGTCGGAACAAGAAATTATTGATTACCTAAAAAAGGAAGATATTGCTAGGGTATTTTGGGATGCAGATAATTTCTATTATGATAATCCTCAGCATGAGGCAGGTGGTTTTTTAAGGGAACAAAGAGAGAAGTGGTCTGAAATTGACTTTAATGGAGTCGGAGATTATTTTTGTGAGAAAAAAGAAAGTTTTAATGTGGTAGCTTGTCCTAAAAATATCACTCAAGCAAAGGTGGCGGCTGAGGTGATTAAAGGGTTTGAGAAATCAGATTTGGATAATAGCAACACGGCTATTGTTTTGGCGGATGAAGCTTTGCTTTTTCCGGTATTACATAATTTACCTTCTGAAATAAAACAGTTGAATGTTACCATGGGTAGCCCCCTTAAAAATACGGCTCTTTTTTCTTTAGTGGAAGCAATTTTCAAATTGCAAATTCATGCAATAAAGTACAATCGAAAGGCATTTTATTACAAAGATGTTATTGCAGTTATAGAGCATCCCTACTTTTCAAAGATTACGAAAATAAGTGATGGAATTGCATTTATGCGTTTTATTACTAAAAGTAATATTGTGTTTGTTACACAGCATAATATTGATGCATATTTTAAAAATAGTAAAACTGTAAATCTTGTATTTCAGCTTTGGAATAGTGTTGATGATGCTTTGCAAACCTTTAATAAATTAATTGAGGAATTGAAATTACCTTTAGTAGGTAATAAGGGTTCTATTGAATCAGAGATATTAGCTACTTTTTACAGTGCACTTACAGTTTTAAAGAATCTAATTTCAGAAAATAATTTTGAAATTGAATTAAAAACTTTGCAGATTATTATGCAGCAGTTGGTAGCTAAAGAAAGTATTCCTTTTAAAGGTGAGCCTTTGAAAGGAGTGCAGCTAATGGGGATTTTAGAGAGTAGAACGCTTGATTTTAAAAATGTAATTATGTTAAGCGTAAATGAAGGAAAATTACCAAAAGGAAAGTCGGTGAATTCATTTATCCCCTATGATATGAAGCGATACTTTAAATTGCCTACTTATGCTGAGAGTGATGCAGTATTTTCTTACCATTTCTACCGATTATTGCAAAGGGCAAACAATATTACCCTTATTTATAATTCTGAAACGGATGATTTTGGTTCTGGAGAAAAAAGCAGATTTATTACTCAACTCTTATCAGAATATCCTGGGAAAATAAAGGAGTTAGTTTATAAAGGAGAAGATTTGGAGATTAGTAGTGCAGGCTCTATTTCAATTAAAAATGAAGGGCTAGAAAAAGAGATTGAGGCTTGGGCTGAAAAAGGAGTCTCACCGTCCGCATTGAATAAATATACAAATTGTAGTTTGTCCTTTTATTATCATTATTTGGCTAAAATTCGGCTTGACGAGCAAGTGGAGGAATATGCTGATTCGAGTACTATGGGTAATGCTGTGCATGATGCGTTGGAAAAATATTATCCTATTGGTGTGCTTACTGAAAAAATCATAAAGGAAATTACCCCTGCTATTCTTAAAGACATAGAGGGTAACTTTATTGTTGCTCTTTCTGAGCAAGGAATGCACGAAGGTAAAAATTATTTGAGTCTTAAGATTGCTCAAAAATTAACAAAGGATTTTTTAAAGCTAGAGCAGCAGTTACTCAAAGAAGCGACTGCAAATAATAAGCAAATTAAGTTAGTCAGTAAAGAGGAGGTTTTGGAGCATGACTTACTAGTTGATGGGCTTAATTTTAAATTGATTGGAAAAGCGGATAGAGTAGATTTTGATGGAGATATCCTTAGGATTATAGATTATAAAACGGGTAAAGTAGAAGAAACTGAGGTTTCCTTTACAGAATATGATGAGCTTACTTCTAATAATAAAAAAGAAAAAGCTTTTCAGTTATTGATGTATGCTTATTTATATTTGAAAATTAACCCAAACTATATGGGTATGGAAGTAGTTGCTGGTAATTTTGCATTTAAGGATTTGAAATCAGGTTTAATAAAAGTGAGTAAGAAAATAGGAACACGACAAAAGGAAGTTATTAATATTGATGCTAATGTTATGGCTGAGGTGGAAGATCAATTAGAATTTGTTTTAAGTCAAATTAAGAATGAAGATTTCACTCAGGTAGCTGATGTTAAGGCTTGTGAATGGTGTGATTACAAGTCAATATGTAAACGATAATTTGTATCTTT